>JABXIP010000412.1 GCA_013373005.1 Cytophagia bacterium
ACAGCCGATGCTCAGCAGTTCAGTCTCTGTGTTTCTCCTAGCCAAAAGTTTGTCAAAGGTAAGTAGCGTAAATCCTCTGCACTCTTGGTGACCTTTGCGGTAAATCTAAACCGAGGAGAATGCCAAGGGCGCTAAGGTCTTTTAGAGATGAGGAACAGCCCAACAAAAGTCAGTGCTCCATTCAACGCTAAAATAAAGAAGCCAAACCAGCTGCCGCTAGCCATATCAATAACATAGGAAAGTACAGGTGCAGCCAAACAAACCGGAAGCACATATTTATCTATTACCGATCTTTTGGTCAGCAAGCCAAAACTGAAGAGGCCTAATAGTGGTCCGTAAGTATATCCGGCAGCTTTAAAGATTGAGTTGATCACGCTGTCATCATTGATGGCATTGAAGATGAGAATTACCAAAAACAGCAACACCGAAAAGCCAATGTGAACTTTCAGTCTAGTCCTTTTCTTTTCTTCCTCCTCTTTCTTCTCAAAGTTCAGGAAGTCAACACAGAATGCGGTAGTTAATGCGGTCAGTGCAGAGTCTGCACTAGAATAAGCTGCTGCAATAATTCCCAATAAGAACACCACTCCCGCAAAAGTGCCCAAGTGGTTTAAGGCTAATAGAGGATAAAGTGTATCGGTTCTGGCGGGAATCTCAATGCCTTTGCTATTGGCATACATAAACAAAAGAGCTCCCATTCCAAGGAAAAGCAGGTTGGCGAAAATGAGCACCACGCTGAATCCAAAGATGTTTTTCTGTGCCTCTTTCAGGTTTCGGCAGGTGAGGTTCTTTTGCATCATGTCCTGATCCAGGCCGGTCATTACAATCGCAATCAGAGCACCCGAAATAAACTGCTTCGGAAAGAACCGTGCACTACTCCAGTCCCAATAAAAAATCTTAGACATTTCGCTCTCCTGAATATTGCTGATGGCCTCTCCAAGCGACCAGTCCATTTCACGCATGATGATGAAAATGGTCACCGTTACTGCTGTCAGCATAAAGAGCGTCTGAAGTGTATCAGTCCACACAATGGTCTTGATTCCACCCTTGAATGTGTAAACCCAAATCAAGAGAATCGTCACCATTACACTGACCCAGAATGGCACACCAAAAGCATCGAACAGGGCTGTCTGCAGTACTATGGCCACTAAAAAGAGTCTGAAGCTGGCCCCTACAACCCTGGAAAGCAGGAAGAATCCCGAGCCGGTTTTGTAAGACCAAAAGCCAAAGCGCTGCTCCAGATAACCATAAATGGAAACCAGGTTCAATCGATAATAAAGTGGCATCAAAACGGCTCCTATTACAAAGTAACCTAGCAGATAGCCAATCACTACTTGAAAGTAAGAGAAGAAGCTGTTGCCCACTTCACCCGGAACCGAGATAAAAGTTACTCCTGAAAGGGAAGCTCCGATCATTCCGAAAGCCACCAGATACCAGGGACTTTGTCGGTTAGCGGTAAAGAAAGTCTGTGTATTGGCACCTCTGGATGTCAGTCGGGCAATCACAATCAACATCAAGAAGTATCCGCCAATTAAGGCAATGACAAGCGTTGGACTCATGGGGTAAATATATCAGATATCCGTTAACAGTTGATCAGTTATCAGAAAACAGGTTGTGGGTCTTCACCTAGTCCAACGGTTTCGTCATTGCGAGGCGTAAAATGAACGCAGTGAAATTTTGCAACGAAGTAATCCGCTTGTTTGTGAGCACAGTGCAAAGAACAGGCGGATTGCCGCGTCACAAACTTCTACTAACGCGAAGTTTGTTTCTCGCAATGACGGAGAAGAGACAGATAACTGATCAACTGATTTCCGATTTCTGATAACTGATCTCCCACCAACTGGTTATGCAGATGATTTTCACTAAATTTGAGGCAAAATTCAGAGATATGCGATTAAGCTACCAAGAGCAAGAAAGCGTTGATGTACTAGAGGAAGTTGTTGAAGAAGAGCTATGTGACCTGGTTGTCTTCAATGACGATGTGAATACTTTTGAGCATGTGATCAATATCTTAATGAAGGTGTGCAAACATTCAGCCGAGCAGGCCGAGCAGTGTACACTCCTTATCCATTACAAGGGAAAATGCACCGTAAAAAACGGTTCGTTCACTGAGTTAAGACCCATGTGTGAAAGTATTTTGGATGCGGGCATTACCGCAACCGTCATGTAATAATCCCCCGCTTAGACATTGAACTTCCCTCCGAAAATTGTTGAGAATGCGATCGAAGAAATCTCAAAGCTGCCCGGAATCGGTAAGAAAACAGCTTTGAGATTGGTTTTGCATTTGCTCAAACAAGAGAAAGATGCTACTTCCAATCTTACCTCTGCTCTCAATCACTTAAGGGAAGACATTGAGTATTGTGGCACCTGTCATATGATTTCAGATACCACAGATTGTACCTGCAGAACCATCACACGAGACTTAAGTATCATTTGCGTAGTGCAAGACACTCCCGATGTGATGGCCATTGAAAATACGCATCAGTACAAAGGCCTTTACCATGTATTGGGCGGGGTAATTTCTCCTATTGAGGGCATTGGTCCAGAAGACTTGCACATAGATTCGCTGTTCACCAGAATTGAAAAAAGTGAGCCGAAAATTGAGGAAGTGATTCTGGCTTTGAATCCTACAATGGAAGGAGATACAACGGCTTTCTATATCACCAAAAAGTTGAAGGCTTTGGGCATAAAAGTCACTAGTATTGCACGTGGAATCCCAATTGGAGGAGAATTGGAGTATGCCGATGAGGTAACGCTTGGCAGAAGTATATTAACTAGAACCATTTACGATTAGATAATAAAATGAACATCGTTTCAGACCGCATCAAAAACATGGCCGAGTCGGCCACGTTGGCCATGGCTGCAAAAGCCAGAGAGTATAAAGCTAAAGGCATCAATGTAATCAGCCTAAGTTTGGGTGAGCCTGATTTTAAGACTCCTCAGCACATTTGCGATGGCGCAAAGAAGGCTATTGATGAAGGAAAATATTTCGCATATCCTCCGGTAAACGGATACCAAGATTTAAGGGAAGCTATTTCTGCCAAGTTCAAGAGAGAGAACGGATTGGATTACCCTGCGGATCAGATTGTGGTTTCAAATGGTGCTAAACAGTCTATTGCCAATATCTTCCAGGCCATTATCAATGAAGGTGATGAGGTAGTGGTGTTCTCTCCATTCTGGGTGAGTTATTCAGCATTGATTGAGTTGGCTGGTGGTGTTCCAGTTTTCGTAAATGGTGGAATTGAAAACGACTTTAAAGTAACTGCCGAGCAGTTCGAAGCAGCCATTACCCCAAAAACCAAGGC
>JABXIP010000243.1 GCA_013373005.1 Cytophagia bacterium
AAATAGGGATAAATGCCAAATGTGTCGCTCCGATGGAGCTCTTAAGATAACTAGAGGAAAGTACGGATTTATGACATTGCGCTCCGAAGGAGCTGGCTATGTAAATGAGAGTAAAGGTTAAAATATTAAGCTCCTACGGAGCTATTAGTAAACGCCATGAATAGCTTACTAATCCTCCTACTTAAGTTAATTGCCAATTGTATTTGGACTCAGGTTCCAGAATAAGCCACAGCGTGGCGAAATATCATAATTCAAAAAGAGAGAAGAAATACAAGCTTCGTAGAAGCGAAATAATTACCCGTCCAAATTAAGAGGCATACCTGCCCTTAATCTCCAATTCCTCAATTTCCTCCAAATCGAATTCATTGAAGGGTTCAATGACAAACTTCTTATCGAAGAGCTCATTCATTATATAGTAGCTCACCCAAAACTCATTATAAAAACCAAAGACTTCAGGAGTGATGCTTTCAACCTTGGCTACAGACTGCTCTTCCACTTTCTCAATCATATGCCTTAGGGTTGAAGTCTTTCTGGCATCGGCCGACTTATCTTCATAGCCCTTCGATACAATCATCACATTGTCGAGCTCAATCAGGTTTCTATTGATCAGGTAGACATGCCACTCACTTTCCCCCATCTTATTGATTGACTTACCAATGCAAATCTTCACACCGGTAACCTCTGGCATATCAATATCTTTTCTCATGCTGCAAAGTTAATTGAAAACTAGTTGGACATCCGACCAAACCACTCGGCCATTACCTGCTCAGCCTGCTTGCCTTGTGGAGTGAAATCTATATTGAAAGAACCATTATCGCGTCTTCTTCTGCCTTCCCTCTCTGCCGATTCAGGTACTTTCGGATACCATTTCCAAAAATGAAATCCGGCCACAAAAGGTTCATTCGCTAAAGACTCAAACATACCTTCGTAAAGATTGGCCTGGGTCTCTTCGCTAAAAATAGATTCACGTTCCTCTTCACTCAACCTTTGAGGCCATTGCCATGGTTCTATACCGGCATCCTTGGTGCTCTTATATCCTATTTCTGTAAAGAGCACCGGCTTTTGGTATTTGGCTGAATACTTCTTTAAATCTGCCAGATGGTCTTTCCACCCTTTCAAAATTTCTTCCACTTCAGGTGTTTCTGTTTTGGCCACCGGAAAATATCCCTGAACCCCAATGTAATCCAGCTCATCCCAGAAAGCTACTTCCTCGTATTCATCAGCAAAATTGGCAGCATAGGTAAGCTGACCGGAGTACACGGCTCGTATCTTAGCAATAAGACTTCTCCAATCAGCCTCTCTTTCCGTACAGGTTTTATGAAGTTCTGTTCCTATACACAGCATTTCTATCGACTCTTCTTCAGCCAGCCTGGCATAGTGAAGAATGAATTCCTCATAGTTGGAAAACCACATCTGCCAGTCTTCTTCATTTTCCATCTGAATTTCGCCTCGCCACTTTCCCTGGCTATCGCGAAGCCAAATATGAGGCTTAAGAATGGTTTTGATTCCGAATTGTTTGGCCAGGCGGGTGGTTTCCCTTAGACCGTGATCGCTTTCTCCCCACCAACCATCATTTCTACCTATCTGGTGTCCAATCTGTGGTGAATTATGCTCTCTTTGCCATCCGAATGGGGTTTGGGAAATCCAGTTGACATTCTTCTCTACCAGATCCATCATATTGGCAGAATCAACCTCATAAGGGCTAGCTACCCAACAAACTCCACGATGCTTTTCATGTAACGGTACTTGAATAGAAGGACTTGCTTCGCTCGGATAAAAGATCAAATAACCGACCACTATCAGAACTATAGGAAAGATAATGACCGATATTCTTGATGATTTCATGAGCTCAATTCCATTCCAAAGACTTCAGCCAAATGTTGGGCTAAGCGATTTCTGACTTCCGCCATATCTAATTCATTACCCAACTCCTTTTGCATAGAAGTCACGGCTTTGTCATCAATTCCACAAGGAACGATATACTCAAAGTACGACAAATCTGTGTTAACGTTAAGTGCCAATCCATGCATGGTTACCCATCTACTAGATTTCACTCCCATGGCACATATTTTCCTGGGATCTTCCGCACCTTCTTCATAGTCGAGCCAAACTCCGGTAAGTCCAGAAATTCTCCCAGCCTTTAACCCATAGTCGGCTAAAGTGAGAATTACAGCCTCCTCCAGAAACCTCAAATACTTATGAATATCAGTGAAAAAATTGTCCAGATCCAGAATTGGATAGGCAACAATTTGCCCGGGCCCATGATAAGTAATATCACCGCCTCTATTGATTTTGTAAAATTGGGCATGATGTTTCTGCAATCCGTCTTCATCAAGAAGCAGATTGTCTATTGAACCACTCTTCCCTAGAGTATAGACATGAGGATGCTCACAGAATATGAGGTAGTTATCGGTGACAAGCACCGAAGACTCAGCTGATTTGCGATTATCTATCTTTCGATCAACAGTCTTTTTGAATATCGACTCCTGATAATCCCATACTTTTTGATAATCCTCTTCTCCAAGATGGATTACCTCAACTCTCTTATTCTGAAGAATACTCATACTTACGCTTAATCGGCCACATGCACGCTAATTTA
>JABXIP010000382.1 GCA_013373005.1 Cytophagia bacterium
CTTCTTTTTTCCAGATAAATCGAAGATTGCTATTTGCAAATTCAACTCCTTACTTTACCTTTGCAAACCCAAACACGAAAGGTGTTTATACGGTGGTTGTGTTCTCCCGATAGCTATCGGGAGGTTGGAACGCAAAACACCAACAAATGGTGGTTGTAGTTCAGTTGGTTAGAACGCCTGATTGTGGTTCAGGAGGTCGTGGGTTCGAGTCCCATCTTCCACCCTTAGAAAGCCTTAGAGAAATCTAAGGCTTTTTTTTATTGCTGGAATTGTAGTTCTCCCGATAGCTATCGGGTGGTCAGAACATCCCGATTGACTCGGAAAGGTCATGGGTTCGAGCATTGACGCGCAATAGCGGTCAATATGCTGACCGATGCGTCAGCATCCCATATTCCACCCTTAGAAGCCTTAGAGAAATCTAAGGCTTTTTTTATTGCTGGAATTTGTTTAGCTCTCTAGAAAATCACTCTCACAACAATTAAGATGATACTCAATCTTCGCAAAATCAGTATCAAGATAGTCAATCTGTTCTCCTTTGATCATTACCTGTTTAGATGTCAGATATTTAGGTGCCATACCATATTCTAACACATCCTTAAATAATAATGGCCGCTTTAACTTAAACATCCTTCTTAGAGAGGAACAGTAACCATGATTGCCTGATTTCATTACAGGAATAGCCACATTAAAAAAAGCACCAACATTATTTCTCGATGACAGAAACTTTGAAGAATCATATTGTACACCAACAATTTCCTTACCACCAATTCTGTACTCAATCTTAGACCACTGATAGACAATTTGAGGTAGAATATACTCTGGCTTGAAAGGATGGTCTCTATTCGCAACCATAATATTACATGCCATAATTAAAGGCCATATGGCCAAAAATTTGAATTTCGTATCGAAATCATTGGCCTGAGGACGACTCATTAAGTTTAGAAGATATAGTCTATTCTCTAAATCGGCAAGGTTAAATTCTGAAACAAATAGATTACTATAACTAGGTTCATCAAGCTCCTTAAAAGCAGTAAATGTATTCCCTGAAAGGTATAAGCTTGGAAATCCTGAAATACTATATCGGTATGATGGAACCTTACTACGTAATTGAAATGGTGGGTGAAATAAATCTGATTTGTTATAAAGATTTTCACCCACCCTCATCCTATAAAGTCTTGGATAAATTCGCTGAAATGCAAACATATAATTCGGTTGTAATGATTTACTCTTATCCGAATTGGACATAAAGCCAGCAGCAAATTCATTGTAGGCTTTATGCGGATTACCCTCATTCAAATAAGAATCAACACACTTTTTAACTGTATCCAAAGTGATTGTCGCAACTTGTATTAAAGTCTCCTTATTTACATTACCAATTAACTCAATAATCCCTTTTATATCTTCTTCCTTTAATGCCTCAAGAGTTTCAAGATATTTACTTCCATATCCATTTATACTCTCCTGATAAGAACGGTAGCCATCTCTCCTCCAACTTTTCGGGAGTTTAAGGTCATCATGGTCTAACAATTCACTTAAAGTCATTTTCTAATTGATGTTCAAATAATACCTAGTCCCTTTTAACTCTCCGGTTTTTACGAATGCGCCTATTTCCACCATTCTGGTTAAGTCCCTAGTGGCAGTTGCGCTGGGTGCTCCGGATATAGACTGATAATTTTTAGAGCTCAGTCCACCATCAAATCCCTTAAATCCTTCAGCAAAGATTCGCTCAACTACTTTGGTTTGACGTTCATTAAGCTGGTCGCCAAAGCGCTTGTAGAACTTACCTTTCTCGATCACAAAGTCGATCGTCTTTTGAGTATAGGCCTGAGCTGCCAACACCATTTCACAGAAAAAGGCTATCCAGTCAGATATGTCCAAATCCTTATTATTCTTTTCCAGAGCCTCATAATAGCTCTTTTTATGATCCAGAATGGTTTGAGATAAGGCTATCAATGTCGGTTTACCGAGGCTCTGCGATAAAGACTTTTCCGAAATTGCGCGTCCAACCCGACCGTTCCCATCTTCAAATGGGTGAATACACTCAAAATACAAATGAGCCACCGCTGATCGTATAAGTGGAGGCAATGCATTTACTCGACCCTTCTGTGAATCGTTAAACCATTTGATAAACGTTTCCATCTGTCCCGGAACATCTTTGGAAGGAGGAGCTTCAAAATGAACAATAGATCTTCCTATTGGACCTGAGACAACCTGCATAGGATCGTCATGGGTTCGGTAACGGCCAACATCCTGCAAATCCCTTCTGCCATTGGTTAGCATTTTATGCCATAGACATAGACCTTCCACATCAATCGGAGCATCATAATTACGATAGAGATCAACCATCATTTCAGCAATACCCTGTTCTGCCGCCTCCACCTTACGATGATCAACCTGCAGACCTAGCTGCTTTCTGATGGAAGAATGAATGGAATCACGACTAAGTATTTCTCCCTCTATCTCTGAGGTCTTAAAAGCTTCATTACTCATTAAGTCTACTTTCAGAACCTGTTGCTCATCCCCATCTACATGCTGAAGACTCCCGTAAAGCATACCGGCATTCTCAAAGAATTTCAGCTCAAATTCTTTGAAATCTTCCTCATTATAATTGAATTGAGGCCAATTCTTATGTTGCCAGTTCCAAGCCATGATCTATACCTCCATTACTTATAAATCAAAATTTACAGCATTATGATCTATAAATCTACTAAATATAAATCAACTTCCGATGTATTTATGATCTATAAGACCACATCTTATAGATCACTCCTTCACATCAAGCTTGGATAATGACTTTCCGAAACGCTGCATCTCAAAAAAATTCAAACTATTTTGAACTATATGTACATACATATAGTTACATACATAGAATTTGAAAAACAACAATATTATGGAAGCAATAACTAAAACATTATGGAAAATTGACCCTACACACAGTGAGGTTCAATTTAAAGTGAAACACCTTGTTATCTCAACAGTAACTGGTTCATTCAAGAGTTTTGAAGGCGCTTTGGAAACAGAGTCTGAAGACTTCGATGGAGCTGAGGCTTCATTCTCTATCAACAGCGCAAGCATTGATACTAATGTAGAAGACAGAGACAACCACTTAAGAAGTGCTGAATTCTTCGACTCAGAAAACTACCCTAACATTTCATTCAAAGGTGAGTTGAAGAAAGTTTCTGACGATGAGTACAAATTAGTTGGTCCTTTGACTATTAAAGATATTACCAAAGAAGTTGAGCTAAGCGTTGAGCACGGTGGAACAATGGTAGATGGTTACGGTCAGAACAAAGCAGGTTTTGAAATTACCGGAAGCATCAATAGAAAAGAATTTGGTTTGACCTGGAGTATGGTAACTGAAGCAGGAGGAGTTGTAGTTGGAGATAATGTGAAGCTTCAATTGAATATTCAATTGGTTCAAGCCTAATCTGAATATTTAGTTAATATAAAGGCCGCCCGGTTTTCCGAGCGGCCTTTCTCTTTATAACTAATTATGAGGTCAACCTGTAAAGTAGGTTAAAACTGATATTACAACGATAACGAGAAGGACCGAGAAAAGTATGTCCACCCATGTAAAACTCCCCTTCTTTGATTCCTTCTGTTCTTCAGTGAGGGTACCAAAGGCCAAGCCTTGTATAGTTGCATAGTTAGGACTGGCTGTTGCCAAACTCGATATGATCAACACCAATGCCGAGAACACAAACATGAAAATGGCCATATTGGCAAAGTTGATTCTCGCATAATGATACAATACCCCAGAGGCTGCATGCACACCGGTTTCCTTAAACTGCGCAATCTGATCTGAATAAACCAACTCAGAAGCTATCCTTAAAATAGCTACAACCAACCCGGCAAAAAGGGTAATTATAGCCCCTTTAGAATTCATACGCTTCCAAAGAATACCAAGCACGAATACCGCGGCTATTGGCGGAGCGATATAGGACTGCACACTTTGTAGGTACTGATACATTACTCCTCCTCCTATCTTATCCATAATCGGAATCCAAACAATACCCAGCACCACCACAATTCCTGTAGCATAACGCCCAACGGTCAAAAGTCGTTTTTCTGACTCCTGAGGTCTTAGCTTTTTATAGATATCTATGGTAAAGATGGTAGAGCAGGAATTAAATACTGAAGCCAGCGAACTCATCAAAGCAGCCATCAAACCACCGGCAACCAAACCTTTCAAACCAACAGGAAGGAGTGCTTTAACCAAGGTTGGAAAAGCCTCATCAGCTCTTCCTAGTTCAATCATTCCTTTTTGATTCAAAGCGTAAGCAATGATACCCGGTATAAGGAAGATGAAAATTGGAAGAATCTTAAGGTAAGCTCCGAAAATAGCTCCTCTTCTACCAATCTTAATATTATTGGCAGCCAAGGTTCTTTGCACAATATATTGGTCGGTACACCAGTACCAAACCCCAACCACTGTTCCTCCAAGTAAGAGGCCTGTCCATGGAAAATCGGGATCTGAAGCAGGACGCCACATATTGAAGTGATCAGGGCTCGTGGCTCTCACTGTGGCTTGAAGTTCATCCCAACCACCAATGGCCTGCATACCCAGCACCGTGATTACAACTGAACCAAGAATCAATACAACAGTCTGAAGCGTTTCTGTATAGATAACAGCCTTCATTCCACCAATAATAGTGTATAGACCGGTAAAGAGCACTACCCCGATAGCACCGTACCAGAATGGAATTCCCAACAATTCTGACACTACAATACCACCAGCATAAATGGTCACTGATACTTTGGTAATCACATAACCTACCAAAGAGAAAATGGAAAGAAACCACCTTGAGCGGCTGTCATATCTTTTCTCCAAAAATTCGGGCATGGTAAAGGCGTTGCTTCTGAAATAGAAGGGTAAGAATAACCAGCCTAGTAGTAATACAATCCATGCATGTAGTTCATAGTGGGCCATTGGCATCCCGGACTCTGCTCCGGTTCCGGCTAAACCCACCACATGCTCAGATCCGATATTGGAGGCAAAAATAGAAGCTCCAATTACGAACCAACCGACATTTCTCCCCGCAAGGAAGTAATCTTCGGTATTTTTGTTCTTCTGAATAATAACCCAGACTGCTACTCCCATCAGAGCAAGGAAGTATATGCCTAGCACCACCCAGTCAGCGGTTTCTAATACTGAATTCATTTGCGTTTCATATAGTTTTCAAAAAGGTCAATTCTAAATATACTGATTTAAGGCAATCGTATTCCAACTAATACATTTCTCACAGGAAGAATAATTTGATTGGTTCAAGGGAAGTATTCCTGAAAATCAAAAAAGGCCACCCTTTAGGCAGCCTTTTAAATTCTTAACGAGCCAATCTGGTTTTAGGCCGTCATTTCTTCTAGCTCTTTGCCCTTCGTCTCGTAAACATATTTTGCTACGAAGAAGATAGAAACAATGGCACCTATGGTGTACAAGCTGTAGGCAAATGCCAGACCAGCAGAACCCAACAGAATTGGGAATGTTAGCGTCACCAGGAAGTTCGCACCCCATTGAGCCAACCCGGCAACGGCCAGTCCCAAACCACGAATTTGGTTAGGGAACATTTCACCAAGCATAACCCACATAACAGGCCCCCATGAACCATTGAAGAATACCACATAAGCATTGGCCGCCACCAAAGCTAGCATACCCATGGCATCGCTCAGTTGAAGGCTTTGTTCTCCAGTGACAGGATCTGCCACTAATGAACCGGTAGAAAAAGCATACACCACCAAGGCAAGGGCAACACTCATTCCGATAGAGCCTATTAACAGTAGAGGCTTTCGCCCGATTCTATCTACCAATACCAAGGCTGCAATAACCGCCACAATACTTAATGCCCCAGAAAGTACATTGATCAGCAATGAATCGCTTTCACCGAAACCAACCGCTTGCCAAAGCACTGCGCCATAGTAGAAAACCACATTGATACCCACAAACTGCTGGAACACGGCTAAACCAATTCCAATCCAAACAATTGGTTTGATTCTGCCTTTTACATTGTCATAAAGATCTGAGAACCTTGGTTTATGACGGTCTTTGGAAAGGGAAGCATCTATCTCTTCCACCTTACGCTTGCCAACAATATTTCCATAGAGCCTGCTCAACACCTTCTCAGCTTTGCTTTGCTTGTGCTTGGCAACAAGGTATCTTGGACTTTCCGGAATAAATAAAAGGCTCACGAAGAAGATAGCTGCCGGAATAATTTCCATCCAGAACATCCATCTCCAGGTTTCGAAGTCCCACCAAAGCACATTTTCGGCCGAACCAGAAAGATTGGCCAACTGATAATTACTTAGGAAAGAGAGGAACAAACCGATGATGATAGCGACCTGTTGAATAGTTGCTAAAGCACCACGGTATTTCGCTGGAGCAATTTCAGCAATATAGGCCGGAGCCATAACAGAGGCTGCACCAACAGCCAAACCTCCCAA
>JABXIP010000421.1 GCA_013373005.1 Cytophagia bacterium
AAGAGAGAGAACGGATTGGATTACCCTGCGGATCAGATTGTGGTTTCAAATGGTGCTAAACAGTCTATTGCCAACATCTTCCAGGCCATTATCAATGAAGGCGATGAGGTAGTGGTGTTCTCTCCATTCTGGGTGAGTTATTCAGCATTGATTGAGTTAGCTGGTGGTGTTCCGGTTTTCGTAAATGGTGGAATTGAAAACGACTTTAAAGTAACTGCCGAGCAGTTCGAAGCAGCCATTACCCCAAAAACCAAGGCCATGATCTTCTCTTCGCCTTGTAACCCAACAGGTTCTGTTTTCACCAAGGAAGAATTGGAACCAATTGCTGAGGTAGTGCTGAAGCATGAAAACATGATTGTGATTTCTGACGAGATCTATGAGCACATCAATTATACAGGTGCCCACATGAGCATTGGTGCACTTCCGGGTATGTTGGAAAGAACGGTAACTGTAAACGGAATGGCGAAGGGCTTCGCGATGACCGGCTGGAGAGTGGGTTACATTGGAGCTCCGCTTTGGCTGGCTAAAGCCTGTAATAAAATTCAGGGCCAGTTTACTTCTGCCAATTGTTCTATTGCTCAAAGAGCAACCTTAACAGCGCTTACTTCTGATCTTGGACCAACCAAGGAAATGGCCAAGGAATATTTGAGACGAAGAGATTTTGTGAAGCAGTTGTTGGATGAAATTCCTGGCTTCAAAACCAATCTGCCTCAAGGTGCATTCTACTTCTTCCCGGATGTAAGCGCCTACTTTGGTACATCTGATGGAACAACGACTATAAACGATGCCGATGAATTGGCGTTGTATATTCTGGAAAATGCTCAAGTTTCTGTGGTAACGGGAGCAGCTTTTGGTGCGCCTAATTGTATCAGGTTGTCTTATGCAGCCTCAGAAGAAGATTTGAGAAACGCCATTAGCCAAATGAAAGAGGCTTTGGCCAAACTGAAATAAATGACTTTGAATAACGTGGAATCTCTTTTCGAAGCTTTTAGCAAACTTAAGGTACTGGTCATCGGTGATGTGATGGTGGACTCCTACATATGGGGATCTGTAAGTCGAATTTCGCCAGAAGCACCGGTTCCTGTGGTATTGGCTAAAAGCAAGGAAAGAAGACTAGGAGGAGCAGCCAATGTGGCATTGAATGTTCAATCATTAGGTGCTACTCCTATTCCATGTGCTATTGTTGGCGATGATGCCGATGGTGAGTTTTTCCTGAATAGGTTAAACGAAAAGGGAATTCCGAATAAGGGCGTAATAACCAGTTCAGAGCGCGTAACTACAGTTAAAGAAAGAATTCTGGCTGGTTCACATCAGATGTTGAGAGTGGATTCTGAGTCGGACAAAGACATGAGCGAGATTGAGCAAAAAAGCCTGCTCGCGCATATTAAAAACCTTCTTCCCGAATGTGACGTGGTCATTTTTGAAGACTATGACAAGGGAGTCATCAACAAGACGATAATCAAAGAAACCATTGAGGAAGCTAATAAGCTGGGAATTCCTACGGTAGTGGACCCTAAAAAACGCAACTTCCTCGACTACAAAGGAGCCACCCTCTTTAAGCCGAACTTGAAGGAGCTGAGAGAAGGCATGAAGCTGGATGTTGATCCGAAGGATATGGAGTCTGTGAAGTCTGCCGCCAAGGCGCTTCAGGAAGCTCTCGGTGCCAAAATGGTGATGGTCACTCTTTCTGAGCATGGCGTCTTCATCAAAGACAATGGAGAGACACACCATATTCCGGCTCACATTCGCCAGATTTCAGATGTTTCCGGTGCTGGTGATACGGTGATCAGTATTGTAGCCTGTGCCTTAGCTGCCGGTCTCGATGCCAAACGCACTGCCGCTTTGGCCAATCTGGGAGGAGGCTTGGTTTGCGAATATGTAGGAGTCGTTCCTATCAATAAAAAAGACCTTCTCGAAGAAGCTATCGAACAGAAAATATTCAGCTAATGCCTTTCGTCAATCTTAAAGATGTTCCTTCTAAAGAATTACTTCCCGGTTTTTCTGGCAAGATGATTCACACAGAAAACATGACACTGGCCTATTGGGACATCAAGGCTGGTAGCATTTTGCCCGAGCATTCTCATGTGCATGAGCAGGTAGCTGCACAAGTCATTTCAGGTGAGTTCGAAATGACATTGCAAGGCGAAACCAAGATTTTGAAGGCCGGAGATGTGGCTGTTATTCCTTCCAATGAACCTCATTCCGGCAGAGCCATTACCGACTGTCAGTTACTGGATGTCTTTAGCCCGGTGCGCGAAGACTATCAGTAATAGTTGGTTTTTGCTAATTCTACTTCCACCTTCAGGTTTTTAATCTATTGAGTAGTCTTTAATAAGTCCGCCTATAACTTGGGCTTATTGATATGAAAAAGACTCTATTTGCAATATTAATCTTACCCATCTTTTACTCTGCTCAAGCCCAAAGTCCAACGAAGTGGCTGGGGCATAGGGCCGATCTTTCTCATATCCAAGAGGTAGTGAACGACTATCACATGTTTGGTGCCGATGGCAAGAAAGTGGGCTCTATGGTTTTCGGTTTTTTCTATCAAGAGGGAAAGTTGGTTGCCAGAGATACCTCTCAATTTGATGACGGAAGTGTCTATGAAACAGCAGAATTCGGGTACGACATTGGAGAAGGACAGCTTGTTTATGAGCATACCGCTATGTCAACCCCAAATGCTGATTTGGATGTTGACCTGACTTTCCAAAATAAAGTGGCCAAAGGCAATATTGAGGTGAAGAGGGCTGCAGGTGAGGATTCGTCTTTTCCTATCGATCAGAAACTTGAATATTCGGTAGTCAGGGGCGAAATATATATGCTGTTGCATACGCTGGAATTAGTACCTGGCGATACTATTCAGTTTGGAGCATTGGTGACCAATAGCATGCAGGTTTCGGACGCCCGCCTGTATTATGATGGACAGGAAAGCATTACCACTGCCTTGGGAAGCTATGACTGTGATATTTATTGGTTGAAAACGGACGGCAAGATGCCTGACAATAAAATCTGGATAAGTAGGGGATCCAAAAGGGCTATTGTAAAGTTTCATGTGCCAGCTGCTCAACTAGATATTGTGTTGGTCTCTCAAAGACCTTCAGATAAGGATTGAAATTTTGTTTCAACTCCTTATCTACTGATAGTCAATAAAATACCCTTTTATGGGTATTAAATCCTTCCTTAAAATTTTCCAAATTGTCTGTTCTAAGACACCACAGGATGGAAGCAATTATTTACATGCCGGGATTGGGTTCGGGTCTGACAGATCAGTCACTCAACGCTTTTGCCCACAGATATGTCAAGGCGGTTGACATCAACGAACCCAATGAAAAGAAGAAATTCTCAATTAAGATCAGAGAAGAAAGCTTCGGAATAGATGGTTCATTAAAGGCACAAGTAGCAGCTGTTTTTGAAGAGCTAAATCAAGAGACTAAGCACGTCATAGACATCTATGAATATAGCTATTCCGATGAATTGACGGAGAGTTTCAAAAAGACAAGTGTAGTTTACAAAACTTTTATGCTGGGCATTATTCTGGCATTGAATGTACCTAAGGTCTTCTGGCATACTTTGCGAAAATTTTTTTCAAAGCGAGGAGGTATTTCTGAGGGTAGCTCAGGTCAGTTTTTGTATGCTGCTTTTATACTGGGTATGCTCACACTGTTTGGCCTGCTGTTGGTGGCCTCTTTCCCGGTGGCTATTGGCGATTTGGTAGACGCCAAGAATCTGCCTCAGTTCAAGAACTTTATTGAAAATTATAAACTGGGTCAGGCTATTGAATGGGTGTATTCAGGAATGCGTGGCAGGGCTGAATACCTTATTGGCTTCTTTGCCCTATTCTACCTGGTGATGCCGGACCTCAAATTCTTTGTCACCGAAATGGCAACAGAGTTTGTCTGTATGATTCGCTATTTCAGCGCAGGAAAGAATAGACTAAACCTTACAGGTAAGTTCGAGGAGCTATTAGAGAAGGTATCGGAAGATGAAAATGATTATGATCAGGTAACTGTGTTGGCTTATAGCTTCGGCACTATGATAGCACTTGATACCATATTCCCAATGGTTGGGGCCACCACTCATAGGGTGGCAGATAAGATAACCTCATTGGTTACAATTGGATGCCCATATGATTTTGTGAGGCTGTATTGGAGAAGCTATTATGCGGAAAGGGAATATAAGGCCACCAGGCTCAAGAATTGGTACAATATATATTCAGCAGCCGATATTCTTTCTTCCAATTTTAGAACTGATCACAAAGTTGGCGATGCCAGTATCTCCATTACACATAATGGGATTGTTCCTCAAAATTTGCCATTCAACGTGCTACCCAAAAAGAGATTTAACCTGCTAGGTTTTATACTGCTTTCCGGAATTCGTGCCCATGGCATGTACTGGGAAGATCAACTCAATAGTGCTAGCTGTCTGACCACTATGGTGGCTAAGCGGCAAGAGGACTTGTAATTAACAATAAACATAAGATTATGGCTTATTTAACAGCAGACCAGATTAAGGATAATATTGTCATCCCTTCTCTGAGAAAAGTAGCGGACTTTTCAGGTGATCCCAGTGCTTTCAACTTTCAGAGCTTTCAACCCTTTCACAAGAAAGTTTTCTTGTCAGCACTGAAGACCTATCTCAATGAACACCCCTATATAACCGATGATCCTGGTCAGGCGAATAGCTGGTTTTATGATGTGGTTTTAAATGACAATTCTTTAGGCAATTGGAATACGGTTCAGGACTGTATTAACTGGTTAGCCGATAATCACGGAGCCTCTCCAACTCCTACCAGAAGGAAAGTTCACCTTTAACTCCAGTGTCATGAGATCAATTGTAGCATGCGTAATGATATTTTGCTCTGTGGCATTGTTGGCACAAGAGCAGGAGCCTTTAAAGTTTAGTACAGATGTAAATACAGTGGGTACTCCAACGATAGTCATCGTGATAGACTTTTCTAGTGCAGTAAGGATAGATAATGCTCAGTTCGGAACAAGCCTGAATTTTGATATTTACAGTCAAAAGGAAAAAATATTTGTCTCTAGCTACATTGTCAAAAGTTTTATTGTCAACAGAACTCTTCAGCTTACAATTCAGGGAGCTACAAAAGCGGAGATTGAGAAGTTTGTTTCTCTATCTGGTTCCGCTTATTTATCTATAGAAAATGGATTGAATGTACCATTTACAGATGGCACTTCTCTTAGCTTTTCAGCAGCAGATGTTGAGCGTCAATCAAAAGGTAAGATTGGTTTGGGAACCGAAACGCGAGATATGTACTTCAAGGCATTTGGGGGTGAATATGCTTATGCCAATAATTCGTTTGGCTGGGGAATGACCCCGAAATCTGAAAGTGATATCGATAAATTGGAACTGAATGCAGAGTTCAGCTTTCAGCAGATGTATGGCTTCCGCAAGGGGAAGGGTGGAGAGCAAAAACCTTTGGTTTTCTACTCAAAAGGAAGGGTGAGCACTAACTCCAAAGACTCATTAAACTTCCTATACATTTATCCGCTGAACTTTGATATTTCAGGTGCCAGCGAGGCACAAATGATGGCCAGACTTGGCGTAGAAGGCAATCAGACTTTCAGTAGTGGGAGAATGGCATTCAACTTTTCCTATGAAAAGCTCATCAATAATTTGGTTGATTTCACCTATGGAAACAATCGACTTCGATTGAAGCCGGTAATCAACTTAGGTGGAAAGATCTACAAGGAGTTCGACAACATGCGAATTGGACCCGACTCAGAAAATGAGCTTTCTGGTCAAGTTTATGCCAACTTGTACTACAACATTCCGGTGATGAATAATTACTCGATCATTCTTGAATCCAATGCTTATTATGATTTCAGTGAGAAGATTAACCCAGACCAGAAAATAAGGCTTAACTATAGCATAGCCTTGGGTATAGACTTGCCAAAAACTCCGTTCAAGACATTGTTCAAGTATAAAGACGGCCAGGTGGATGTAAATAATCTGGCTGATAGTAACCTAACCATTGGTCTTTTGGCTGACCTGGAATCTTTAGTGGGCTCTAGTGTGAATAGGTAGTTTCTTTCAAGATTTGTAAAACAAAAGGCTGAACCATGATTCAGCCTTTTGTTTTACTCTCTATTTCTTTTTTTCCGGATAGTCGACCACCAAACGGCTCATGACTTTAATGCCGGTAAGCATTCCTGCATCATCCACATAAAAGTCTGGAGTGTGATGCGGTGCAGCAGTAGTGGGATCTTGTCCTTTTGGCATTCCACCCAGGAAGAAGAAAAGACCAGGAATTTGCTCTTGAAAGAAGGAAAAGTCTTCAGCACCCGTAATGGCATTCATGCTGGAAATCACATTTTCCTCACCTGCTACATCGGTGAAGGTGCTTCCCATCAAAGCCGTAAGCTCCGGATCATTATAGGTTACCGGATAGCCTTCGTTGATGGTCAATGTGGCTTCAGCTCCATTGCTTTCCCCAGTATTCTTTACTACGGTGTTAAATCTCTCAAAGAGGGTTTCCCTCATTTCAGCATCGAGAGTTCTAATGGTTCCTACCATGTTCACTTCTTCTGGAATGATGTTGCTTCTGACACCTCCTTCAATCTTTCCGAACGTAAGAACTGCAGCAGCAGTGGTTAATGGCAGGCTTCTACTCACAATGGTTTGGGCATTGTTAATGATTTGAGCTGCTGTAACAATCGGGTCAATTCCTGTCCATGGAGTGGAACCATGTGTTTGTTTTCCCTTGATATGAATGGAGAAACTATTCACGGCTGCCATAATGCCATTAGGGCGGTACATGATTTTACCAACTTCAGTTTGTGAGTTGATGTGCAAACCGAAGATCACATCCATTCCTCTAGTTACACCTTCCTTCACCATTAAAGCGGCACCACCTTCCTCACCGGCAGGAGCGCCTTCTTCAGCAGGCTGGAATACGAATTTTATAGTGCCCTTAAGATCTTTCTGAACCTTGCTTAGTACTTCGGCCACTCCCATTAGAATGGCAACGTGAGTATCATGTCCACAAGCATGCATTACTGGAACTGGAGCACCATTGTATTCTCCCATTTGTTTGGAAGCCCATGGAAGATCTACTCTTTCTTTAACCGGAAGTCCATCCATATCGGCTCTCAGGCCAATAACCGGGCCTGGTTTTCCGCCCTTAAGCACACCAACAACACCGGTTTTGGCAACACCTTCCTGAACTTCGATGCCCAGGCTTTTTAAATGTTCTGTTATATATGCAGCAGTCTTGAATTCGCGATTAGATAGTTCAGCGTTTTCATGGATCCAGTGCCTCCATTCAATTACTTTAGGCTCCACCTCCTTGGCTAGCTCTAGTACTTTGTCGGCAAGAGCATCCTTTTCAGGGTTGTTGCTCGGACTGGTACTCAGGTTGAGAACCATACCTAGCAGGCAGGTTATAGTTAATAGTCTCTTCATCATGGTCAATTATTTCCATGAAAATAGAGCATAATCATCAAGGAGAAAAGCTAATGACAGAATCAGATTTCGGAAGCTCTTAGCTTCGCGCTATATTCTTTCACTGTTTTGATAAATACTTTCACCTTTTCAGGATCGGTATCTGGGTAAACCCCATGACCCAGGTTGGCAATGTGTCGGCTGGTACCGAATTCATCGAGCATCTTTTTAGTAGCTTTTTCCAGCTCATTGTCTGGAGCGTAAAGCGCGCAAGGATCTAAATTTCCCTGAAGGGTTTTATTTTCACCTATGAGCCTGCGCGAGCTTTGAATGTCCATACTCCAATCTAGGCCTATGGTTTCGCAGTTAAGGTGTCTCATTTCGGAACGAGCAAAGAAAGCACCCTTGGCAAAAACAGTTACCGGTACTTCAGTAATCGCATCGCAGATTTGGGCGATGTATTTCTGTGAGTATCGCTGATAGTGTTCCGGTCCGAGAATTCCAGCCCAGGAATCGAATACTTGGATAAGGTTGGCTCCTGCTGCAATTTGTGCTTTCAGATAGTCAATGGTAGAATCCGTAATAAGCTTTAAAAGCTGATCGGCCATCATTGGATCTTTGTAAAGCATTCTTCTGGCCTTGGAGAATGTTTTGCTTCCATGACCTTCAATCATGTAACAGAAGATGGTCCATGGAGCACCTGCAAAGCCAATCAATGGAACACGTCCTCCTAATTCTTTTTTGGTGATTTTAATGGCTTCAAGCACATAGCCAAGATCGCTTTCAGCATCCGCTTTTTTTAGCGCCTTTAAATCTTCATCAGTAGAAACAGTTTTAGGAAAGAAGGGTCCCTTTTTCTCCACCATTTCATAAGGCAAGCCCATGGCTTCAGGAATTACCAGAATGTCGGAAAAGATGATGGCTGCATCTACTCCCAGAATATCTACTGGCTGAATGGTCACCTCTGCAGCTAGCTCAGGAGTTTGAGCCAACTCAATAAAACCGCTTAGCTTATTTCTAACCGCTCTATATTCGGGCAGAATTCTACCAGCCTGGCGCATCAACCAAACTGGAGTTCTTTCTACTTTCTCACCCTTTGCTGCTCTAATCAGAAGATCGTTCTGTAATTCCATGCGGCAAAGATAAAAATTGTTTCCGCTAGTAAAGGCGCGTTTTGTAAATCTTCATTGGTCCGTACTGCCCTTCCATTTTTACAAAGTTTTGTCCTCTTTTAGTGTACCAGAAACGAGTAGGTTGTGTACCACCGTAATCTGTAAAGATTATCCAGCAGTCTAGCTCTTGCCCATTCGCTAGTTTCAGCTTTTCGCTTCCCTCAACTGCCAGGGTATAATACTTTGGTGGAGTTTGCCCGCCCGGATGATAGAAGTTCATCACTACTTTGTTTCCCTCCTTCATAGGAATCAGAGAGTAAGTTTCCAGATCTACTTCCCAATTATAAGTCTGTTCTGAAAGGCTCAGAGCAAAATCTTTTTGCTTGTTGTTCACGGCACTGTCTAGTCCTTCAATAGTATTGCTGTTGAATTTGAAGGCCTCTTTGCCTTGCATTTTAGTTTCTCTGATATGCTGAACAGGCTTCATGGTATAGGGTTCGCAGTAGTATTCGAATCTACCTGACCATTGTTCATTGGGAGAATTCCACTCATGAACAATCTTCACCAATTCCTGACCGTTAATTTGAACCAATTCTGTTGTTCGCTTCTTAATGGCTCCATTTAATCTGCCATTGGCTTCATTGTAAACAACATCTGTAACCGTACCTAATTCTAAGTTTTTGAACTGTTTGAACCGATGTCCAACTCTAATCGTATCGACCTTTTGGGCTTGTGCTGCAATTGCTAGCACCATCATGATAATAATTGCTGACCTTTTCATATAGGCAATAAGCACCTTTGCTTAATCCCTTGCAGAAGAAATAGACACATGCCGGCATAAAATCGAGAAGCTCAACAATTGCCTGTGCAACTCTCAATTGTCGACCAAAAAGCTTTGTATGTCGAAGATTGTCACTCATTTCTTTGAGATTCCGTTATTTGCAGAGAATGAAGTGGGCGCACAAGCGAAATATTATACTCTTACATGTTTCCTTTTGGGTCATTTTTGCCTTGTTCAAGGTCTTTGACTATGCCAATGATATTCCAACCAATCTGGCCCTTAGGTTGGTGGTATGCCAGCATCTGTTCAGCTTGATTGGCGCATATGCACACTACTTCCTTTTATTGCCGTTGCTTTTTCAAAAGCGTAGGCGAATCATTTATATTTTCGGTCTTTTGGCTCTTTTTGCCCTGTGTATTTTAGGAAGAGGTTGGTTGGAGAGCGTTTTCGTTAGCGGCATCTTCCAAACTTCTTATTATGACGAGTGGACATTTGCGCGAGTGTCTAGCATGGTTTGGAATCTGGCTTCCTTTATCGTGTTCATATCTCTAATCAAGTTTACGGTAGATCGGTTTGTGCTAGAGGCGCAGAAGAAGGAGTTAGAAAATGAAAAGCTCAATGCGGAGTTGAATTACCTTAAGGCTCAGATCAATCCGCATTTTCTATTCAATACCCTCCATAACCTGAATTATCTGAGTCAGATTAAGAGCGATGAGGCAACTGAAGTGGTGCTGAAGCTTTCCAACATTATGCGCTACATGATCTACGACTCTAATAAGGCTAAAGTGCCTTTGGCGAAGGAGATCAGCTACATTCAAGACTATCTCGACTTGGAGGCCATCAGACTCAATAAGTCATTCAACCTTAAGTTTGATGTAAGCCAGGTAGATGAGCAAATTGAAATAGCACCTCTCATGCTTATTCCTTTTGTGGAGAATGCTTTTAAACATGGAATTAGCGATCAACAGGAAGAGAATTGGATCAATATTCAGCTGAGTTCAGACGAAGAAAGTCTTGAACTTAAAGTTGAAAACAGTTTAAAAGACAGACATATTCAGAAAGAGGAAGCATCAGGTTTCGGTTTAAACAATCTGAGAAAAAGGTTGGAGCTGAGCTATCCTAAAAAGCACAAGCTTTACATAGAGGAGTCTGCTAAGAAGTTCTCGGTTCACTTAATTTTGGAACTAGCATGAGTCTGAGCTGCCTGATCATAGATGATGAACCTCTTGCAAGAAAGTTGCTTCTGGAATATTGTGGCAGAATGCCCGATTTGCATGTGCTTGGAGATTTCTCCAATGGACTAGAAGCACTTCAATATCTGAACAAAAATGCGGTGGACTTCATTTTTTTAGATATCAAAATGCCCGGAGTTACAGGCATAGACATGCTCAATAGCCTCAGAAATCCACCCAAGGTTGTTTTTACTACTGCCTTTGCTGAATATGCCATCGATGGTTTTGAGTTGGATGCAGTCGATTACCTGCTGAAACCATTCGACTTTCCAAGGTTTCTCAAGGCGGTGAATAAGGTACAGGCTTCTTTGTCGCCCAAATCTGTAGAACCTGCTCCGACAACTGATACAGGTTTCATTTTTGTAAAAGACGGAAGAGATTTGGTCAAGCTTCAGCTTAGGGAAATCCTTTATATCAAGGGTCAGAAGGACTATGTAATGTTTGTTTTGAAGGACAGGAAGGTTATGAGTCTGATGAATCTCAGAGATCTGGAAAAGGAGCTCAATGAGAAGGAGTTTGTAAGGATACATCAGTCGTTTATAGTCAATGCGCAGCACATCGCTTCCATATCGAATGACAAAGCGAAAGTGGGAGATGAGTTTCTACCCATCAGCCAAAGCTATAAGCTCAGTTTTAGAAGTTTTATTGAGAAGTATCAGTAGGCATATGAATCCCGACCGTAGTGGAGGTTTGCATTTCTTAGGTATGAATCTCCCAACTCAAGATAAACCCCTCGACAAATTTCAGTTATTGAAAGGGAGTAGCCTTTGTCATCGAAGCAATAAGTTATTTCTGTTTGTCGAAGCTTCTTGGTTTGAACTTTGACAAACCATGTATTTCGAACATGTTTACCGACATCACAT
>JABXIP010000473.1 GCA_013373005.1 Cytophagia bacterium
AACAAATCTCCCTCAATATCCTCGGCCATTCTTGGGTTGCAGAACCAACGAAAAAATGCCATAATAAGGCGAGGGGGGTGTTGTGCCGAATGTCTCATTGATTATGCAAAATCTGGAATAGCATTCCAAAGACCGAGACGCTGCTCTTTGGTTGCTTTAAGTACGTCTTTGCCAAGGTTAGTTATGGTGAAAAACCTTTTGCGTTTTCCACCTCTCACACTGGTGGACTCTCCAAGTTCGGAGCTTAAATAACCTTTGTCTTCCAATCGCTTCAATACCGTTTGGAGTGCACCCATACTCACAGATCTCTTGAGCCGTGTTTCTATCTCTTCAATGATGGAAACTCCATAGGCTTCTCCATGTAAAATGGCTACTGTGAGCATAACAATCTCTTCAAACTCTCCAAGATGATGTTTTCCCATAATCTAATATTTGCCTTAAATGTAGTTTTTTAATTTGTGACTCAAAGCCTCGGATGAATTATTTTTACCTTAATTGTAGTAATTACTGATTGATGGATTTATTGAATTAATTTCTTGTGCCTTACAGTCGGATAGATATATTTGCAACGCAATGCAAATGACAGTAGCACATTTCTACGCTCATCATTTCCATCATCTCTCTTGAGAGAGATAATGCAACACCCCTATGCGGCCTATGTGGCTGCTGTACTTTCCTAAATTCTTTTAATCTTTTTTACAATTCATCAGTTGAATAATTCAGATGGAAACAACTCTGCGTATTGCAATTCAAAAAAAAGGCCGCTTAAGTGACGATTCACTTAAACTCATCAAAGAGTGCGGCATTAAGGTTAATAATGGTACAGGTAAGCTCATGGCTGAGGCTACCAACTTCCCAATGGAATTTCTCTTTCTTAGAGATGACGATATTCCTGGCTATGTTCAGGATGGTATAGCCGATATTGGCATCGTAGGTGCCAATGAGGCAGAAGAGAAAGACAAAGAGGTAGATTGGGTGAAGCACCTGGGCTTCTCTAAATGCAGGCTTTCTCTGGCCATAGATAAGAATGAAGATTACAATGGTGTGGAAGACTTTCAAGGTAAAAGTCTGGCTACATCATACCCTAAAATATTGGGTGACTATTTATCGAAAAAGGGAGTTCAGGCGGAAATTCATGAGATTAGTGGATCTGTTGAGATTGCTCCTAGCATTGGCTTGGCCTCCGGAATTTGCGATATCGTAAGCTCGGGCTCAACCCTTCTAAGCAATGGACTGAAGGAAGTAGAGGTTATATACAAATCTGAGGCAGTTCTACTCGCCAACCGAAATTTATCTCCAGAAAAACAGGCTATTCTTGATAAGCTCATTTTCAGAATCAATGCGGTTCAGGCGGCCAAGAATAATAAGTACATATTGCTCAATGCTCCGAATGAAAAGGTTCAGGAGATTATAGAGATTTTGCCGGGTATGAAAAGCCCTACTGTATTACCCCTGGCCATGGAAGGTTGGAGTTCTGTTCATACTGTTATTCAGGAAGATGACTTCTGGCAAATTATAGAAGATTTAAAGTCTGCTGGAGCAGAAGGTATTTTGGTGGTTCCAATCGAAAAGATGATCCAATGAGAGTCTTTATAAAACCAGAGAAATC
Source organism: Cytophagia bacterium (assembly GCA_013373005.1). Taxonomy (GTDB): domain Bacteria; phylum Bacteroidota; class Bacteroidia; order Cytophagales; family Cyclobacteriaceae; genus Roseivirga. The sequence goes on from JABXIP010000473.1 coordinate 1,610, forward strand.
TGCCTGGTCCGAAATTCTTAAGCGCCCAACCATGGACTTGCAGGAGATTGAGCAGAAAGTAAGGCCGGTTATGGAGCGAGTAAAGCTTGAGGGAGATAATGCTTTGAGAGACTTCACTGAGCAATTCGATGGAGTAGCTGTCGATGACTTTCGTGTAACTGATGCGGAATTTGCCGAGGCTGAGAACTTGGTGGAGGCTGAACTGAAGTCGGCTATTCTTTCTGCTAAGTCCAACATAGAAGCCTTTCATGCTGCTCAAACACAGAATGAATTGGTGGTTGAAACCATGCCGGGGGTAAAATGCTATAGAAGGTCTGTGGGCATTGAAAAAGTAGGGCTTTACATTCCTGGTGGAACAGCACCATTGTTTTCAACCGTACTGATGTTGGCTATTCCGGCCAAGATAGCTGGTTGTAAAGAGATAGTATTATGCACTCCACCCAATCAGGAAGGTAAAATTCATCCGGCCATATTATATACGGCTAAGGCTGTCGGAGTCACTAATGTTTTCAAGGCTGGTGGTGCTCAAGCAATTGCAGCCATGACTTTCGGAACAAAATCGATTCCTCAGGTGAACAAAATCTTTGGTCCTGGTAATCAGTATGTAACAGCCGCAAAACAATTGGCCACTCGTTTTGGCTTGGCTATCGATATGCCTGCTGGCCCTTCGGAAGTAGCAGTATATGCCGATGGATCTGCAAATCCCGTTTTTGTCGCTGCTGATTTGCTTTCTCAGGCGGAGCATGGAGCCGACTCACAAGTTGTTTTGGTAGCTAGTTCAGAAGAGATTGTAAAGAATGTTCAGGCTGAAATTGAAAGTCAATTGAATGTTTTGCCGCGTGCTGAGTTTGCTACTAAAGCATTAGCAAATAGTGTGGCAGTGGTTTTGGATGAAAAGGAAGCCGTAGAATTAATAAATGAATATGGTGCCGAACACTTGATTCTTAGCGTGGACGAGCCTTGGCGAATCGCCAACCAGATTATCAATGCAGGTTCTGTGTTTCTGGGTCACTTGACTCCGGAATCTGCCGGAGACTATGCTTCTGGTACCAATCACACGCTGCCGACCAATGGCTATGCAAAGATGTATAGCGGAGTTTCTATTGATTCATTTGTGAAAAAGATCACCTATCAGGAAATTACTCCGGAAGGCCTGACTGTGTTAGGACCAGTGGTTGAGAAAATGGCGGAGGCCGAAGAGCTTCAGGCACACAAGAATGCAGTGACGGTAAGATTAAATGCTCTGAAAAATGTTTGATCCGAATGACTTGTTAAGGCCTCACTTGAAGCAATTGGTGCCTTATTCATCGGCCAGGGATGATTATAAAGGAAAGGAAGGCGTTTTTCTCGATGCGAATGAAAATCCCATCGGATCGATCACTGACGAGAATTGGAATAGGTACCCGGATCCTTATCAGCAGGAATTGAAGGCTAAGCTTGCCGATGTAAAAGGAGTAAATGCGGAGCAAATTTTTCTAGGTAATGGTAGCGATGAACCAATCGATTTGCTGATCAGAGCATTTTGTGAACCGGGAGTTGATGAAATGATCATCAATCCTCCCAC
>JABXIP010000052.1 GCA_013373005.1 Cytophagia bacterium
ATCACCTCAACTTTATCCGATGGAGCCTCTATTATATTCTCTAGTGCATCGAACTTGACAACCTCCAGCCTTTGTTTCTCAGAGCAAGAAACAACAATGGCAAGCAATAGAATAAGGCTGAAGCTACGCATGTCTTCTATAAACGCCCATGAGATGATAATGTTGAGACTTTACGGAAAGAGAGCTCAAATCGGCTTAAAATACATGTAGATACAAGTAATTTTAAAATTGTACTATTCTAATGACTCCATCTCAATGATGCTTCCGTGTAATTTGAAAATTATCCCCATGTAATCTAAAGCTATGGATTGTAAGATTCTTAGTTAATCTTGACTTAACATGCAATGACCTGAATGCCCATGCCCTAAATTGCCCTTCAGCGCATCTATTCGTTTAGAGAGCATCCTTTTTTTATTAGCGTATTCCTATAAAAAAAAGTCATTTCGATGAATGAAAGTCGCTTCCTAAACGAGGAAGATTTAGACAAAAAAAAGAATCAAAAAATTAGGGCGTTTTTTTTCCACATTTTCAAACACTTATCCACAGTTTTCCACGAACCTCACACATATTGTTCATTATCAATCAGTTACGTCAAAAAAATTAATGCCATTTTCTGTTGATAACTTTAGGGCGCCTAACAAGTTTTAGCCTGATTTATAAGGAATTATTTTATTGGAAAAGAGCCACTTAGGCCACAGATTGTAAGCTATTCTTTATTCTGTCTTCTGAGCTTGGTTCTGTAGGCGTTAAAGATTCTGGACTTCGAAACAATGCCTACATATTTGCCATGATCTATCACAGGAAGGTTCCAGGCACCAGTCTTTTCAAACTTAGCCATGACTTCAGACATTTTTTCATCCGATTGCACTGTTTCAGGGGGTCTGTGCATTAATGTTTCAGCAATTAAACTTTTCTGAGAATCCATATTGAACATAATTTCACGAACATCATCGAGTGTTATGATGCCTTTGAGCTCGTCATTCTCATTGACTACAGGGAAAATATTCCTTTTCGACTTCTTGATCAGGCTCACCAAATCTTCCAAAGTTTGCGAAGGATGAATGATCATCAGATCCTTCTCAATCATCTTCTCAATGCTAATCAAACTAAGCACCTGACGGTCCTTGTCGTGTGAAGGAATTAGGTCTCCAGACTTAATGAGCTTAGAAGTGTAGAACGAATACTTTTCAAAGTAGCTATTGGTGCTATAAGCCACTGCCGAGACCAGCATTAGAGGTAAGAACAAGGTATAGCCACTGGTAATTTCAGCAATAAGGAAAATAGCGGTTAATGGTGCATGGAGTACTCCGCTCATTACCCCACACATACCTACCAGCGTAAAGTTGCTAATTGAAACTCCTTGATTGAAACTGAGCAGGTTATTGGTCTGTGAGAACACAAAGCCTGTTATTCCACCAATAAATAAGGAAGGGGCAAAAATACCACCATTACCTCCGGCACCGATAGTCAGGCCCGTAGCAATGGGCTTGAGTAAAATAATCGCCAGACCAAAAACAACTACAAACCAAGGGTCTGAAAACTTAGAAAATAGAGCGCTAGACGAAACAATTTCCTGAGCTCTTCCCTGAAGTAATAATTTAATTGAATCGTACCCTTCACCATACAATGGAGCCAATACAAAAATGACAGCAGTCAAAGCCAAACCACCTAGAATAGCTCTTGGAAAAACCGACTTTACCCGAGAAATCCGCTTCTCTGTCCACAAAGTGACTCTTGAGAAATACACAGAAACTAATCCACAGATTGCACCTAGCAGTAAGTAGAACGGAAAGTCAGCAGCCTGAAAGGGGTCTGTCAGTTCAAAGGAGAAAAGCACATCCTTTCCAAGCAAGAGCATGGAAACCAAAGAGCCTAGAACAGATGCAATCAAGAGTGGAATGAAGGCCGCAATTGTAACATCGGTAAGAATTACTTCAATGCTGAAGATAACTCCCGCAACCGGAGAGTTAAATATCCCGGAAATAGCAGCAGCTGCACCGCAACCAATCATAAGTGTTCTTTGCTTATAGTTGAGATGCATCAATCGGCCAATATTCGAACCAATGGCCGAACCGGTGACTACAATAGGAGCCTCCAAACCCACTGAACCTCCGCACCCCACCGTTATGCCGGAGGTGATCATTCTACTGAACATCTTATTTCTATGAATGATACTGGACTTCTTAGAGATGTAGAAGAGAATAGACGTTATGCCATGGCCCAATTGTTCCTTCAGAAGGTATTTGGCCAACAGTGCAGTAATTACAATACCAATAACGGGGAAGAATAAGTAGGAGTAATTGATGTCAATCTGTCGGATGAGCTCTTGAATGAAATGCACCGTGCTTTTAAGCGTAACGGCCGCAATACCGCCAACAATACCCACCATACCGCCAACAATGATCACAAAATTCTTTGTGCTCAAATGGCGAATTCGCCAAACCAAAAACTTACCGAGTAGTCTTTTGAAGGTCATTTGAGTTGCTTGGCTTTTTCCCAGTAAACATCCATTTCTGCAAGGCTCATTTCACCTATATCTTTTCCGTCTTTCTTAGATTCAGACTCCAAATATTGGAAGCGTTTTATGAATTTCAAATTGGTCCTCTCGAGCGCTTCTTCCGGGTCTATGTCAATAAATCGTGCATAATTGACCAGCGAAAACAGCAGATCGCCAAACTCTAAGGTAGCCTTTTCCTTATCTATACTATTGGACTCTGCATTGAATTCGTCCTTGAATTCCTGCATTTCCTCCTCAACCTTTTCCCAGACTTGCTCTTTCTTTTCCCAATCGAAACCCACACCTCTGGCTTTATCTTGAATACGAATGGCTTTTACCAATGCTGGCAATGAGTTGGGCACTCCACCTAACACCGATTTATTCCCTTTTTCCTTCAACTTAATCTTCTCCCAGTTAGCTTTTACCGCCTCAGCGTCATTGGCCTCCACATCTCCATAAATATGAGGGTGCCGATGAACAAGTTTGTCACTGATAGCATGGAGTGCATCGGCAACATCAAAAGCGCCCTGCTCATCTGCAATTTTTGAGTAGAAAACCATGTGGAGCATTAAGTCGCCAATTTCCTTCTTCACCTCATCGATATTCTCATTCAGAATAGCATCAGAAAGCTCATAGGTTTCTTCTATGGTTAGGTGCCGAATAGACTCCAGAGTTTGCTTTTTATCCCACGGACAATTGAGCCTGAGCTCATCCATTATGGTCAATAATCTATCAAAAGCCTCGAGTTTTTCTTTTCTACGTTCGTCTTTCGGAGGGATAATCATATGCCTTTTCTGTGATGAGAAACTTCTGCCTTAAAGGTAGTGTTATGCTAGCAGTAATATTAAATTTGCACCAAATAAGTCGATAATGACAACATTAATTCTGACACTGGTTTTAGTAGGGTTGTTTTTTGTAGGGATGTCTGTGAGGCTTCTGCTTTTGAAAAATGGAGAATTTAAGGGCACTTGTGCTTCTCAAAGTCCATTCTTAAACAAAGAAGGGGTAAGATGTGGATTCTGTGGTAAAGAGGTAAAGGAAGGTGAAGCTTGTGGAAACCCAGACAATGAGGTTGACAAAGTACTCGCTAAATTCAAATAATTCTAAACACTGATAGATAGCATCAAAAAGGCCCTAATGTTAGGTGCTTTTTACTAATTTTGCCCCGGCTAAATATTAGGACTTTGACACTTATAAAATCAATTTCTGGAATAAGAGGAACCATTGGTGGAGCAGTTGGCGAAAGCCTTACGCCCGTTGATGCTGTAAAATTTGCAGCAGCTTTCGGCTCTTGGGTTGTTGCTAAAACCGGAAAAAAGAAAATCGTAATCGGAAGAGATGCTCGTCCTTCCGGACAAATGATTTCTGACCTTGTTTCATCTACCTTAATTGGTCTTGGAATAGATGTAGTAGACCTCGGTCTTTCTACCACCCCAACTGTTGAGATTGCCGTTCCTATAGAACAAGCAGGAGGAGGAATTATTCTTACCGCCAGCCATAACCCTGTTCAGTGGAATGCTCTCAAGCTTTTGAATGACAAAGGTGAATTCATTAGCGGTGACGATGGAAAAGAAGTGCTTGAAATAGCCGAGAAGGAAAACTTCAAATTTGCTGAAGTTAAAAAGCTTGGTAAAATCACCACAGACGACACCTACATTCAGAAACATATTGACATGGTTTTGGCCCTTCCATTAGTGGATGTGGAAGCCGTGAAGAAAGCCAAATTCAAAGTGGTGGTAGATGCCGTTAACTCGACCGGAGGTATCTCTGTTCTTCCTTTGCTAAAGGCCATGGGAGTTGAAAAAGTGGAGCCGCTATACTGCGAACCGAATGGGCATTTCCCTCACAACCCTGAACCACTTCCTGAGCATTTAGGGCAAATTAGTTCCGTGCTGGAAAGTGGTAAATATGACCTGGGAATAGTTGTAGATCCGGACGTTGACCGACTAGCATTTGTTGATGAGTCAGGAAATGTATTTGGAGAAGAATATACCTTGGTAGCCATTGCTGATTATGTTTTGAGCAACACCAAAGGGAACACCGTTTCCAACCTCTCATCTACCCGAGCATTGAGAGATGTTACTGAAAAGTATGACTGTCAATATGAAGCCTCTGCCGTTGGAGAGGTAAATGTTGTGGTAAAAATGAAAGAAATCAATGCAGTGATTGGTGGTGAAGGCAATGGAGGAATTATCTATCCTGAGCTGCACTATGGACGCGATGCATTGGTGGGAATAGCCTTATTCCTTACTCATTTGGCTAAATTTGGCAAGAGAGTTTCCATGTTAAGAGCCAAATACCCGAACTACCATATTTCAAAGAATAAGATTGAGCTCTCTCCTGAAATCGATGTAGATAAGGTTTTGGCTAGAATGAAAGAGCAATACAAGAAGCAGCCTATCAACACTATTGATGGGGTGAAAATAGAATTCGATAAAGAATGGGTACATCTCAGAAAGTCTAATACTGAGCCTATTATCAGAATTTATGCAGAGTCAGAATCTTCTGCCACCGCAGAGCATTTGGCTCAAAAGATTATGTCTGATATCAGAGAAATAGTAGCAAACTAATTTTTTCGACTATGAAGGTCTATTTCGACAATGCCGCAACTACTCCGCTTGACCCAGAGGTTTTTGAAGTAATGAAACCACTGATGTTGGATATGTATGGCAATCCATCGTCTACCCATGCTCATGGTAGAGAGGTAAGAACGAAAATTGAATATGCCAGAAGAACAGTTGCAGAGCTTTTGAATACGGTTCCGGCAGAAATATTCTTTACCTCTGGAGGAACTGAGGCCGACAATACTGCCATCACGGGTATGGTGAATGCCTATGATGTGAAGCACATCATTACCACCTCAATTGAGCATCATGCCGTAGGCCATACCGTTGAAAAGTTGGTAGAGCAAGGAAGAGTAAAGGCCAGTTATGTTGAGTTGGATGCACAAGGTCACCTAAACATGAGTCACCTTGAGCAGTTGTTGAAAGACAACCCAAACTCTTTGGTGAGCATTATGCACGCCAATAATGAAATAGGTACCAAAAACGATATTGAGAAGATTGGTGAAATGGCTGCTGAATATGGTGCCACTTTCCACTCAGACACGGTACAAACCATGGGGCACTTCAGGCATGATCTGAAATCTCTGAACTGCCAGTTTATAGTAGGTGCTGCTCATAAATTCCATGGGCCAAAGGGAGTAGGATTCCTAAGGGTTTGCAATAGCCGAAAAATCGGAAGGTTCATTGAGGGCGGTGGACAAGAAAGAAACCGCAGAGGTGGAACAGAGAATGTTTATGGCATTGTGGGTCTTGCCAAAGCTTTGGAGCTGGCTTATGCACACATGGAGGAACACCAAAAGCATATTCAATCGCTCAAAGACCGAATGATTGAAAAACTGAAAGCTAACTTCCCTGAGATAGCTTTCAACGGAGATCTTGACCCGAATAACAGTTTGTATACTGTATTGAATGTTAGCTTCCCGGCTCACGAGAACAATGGTATGCTACTTTTCAGCCTGGACATTAATGGTATTTCAGCTTCTGGCGGAAGTGCCTGCTCAAGTGGAGCCAATACAGGTTCTCATGTACTGAATGGCATCAAAGCCGATCCGGAAAGACAAGGGGTTCGCTTCTCATTTAGCAAATACAACACAGCCGAAGAAGTTGATTATACCGTAGAGAAGCTGGTAGAAATTTTCTCACCAGTAATGGCATAATGACCAAGAAAGTATTCCTTTTCCTCTTCATTCTTTTAGGCAGCTTCAGTTGCTCTCAGAGCGATATTGATATTCTTGAAGTAGAAGCTACAGTTCAGGATGTACAACAAGTTGCAGGACTTGAAAGCTGCGAATGGTTGCTCCTTTTAAACGGAAAGCAGTACAAACCTTCCTATTTGCCATTAGATTATAGAGAAGACGGACTTCAGGTAAGAATGAAGATCGAATTACTCCCTGAAAAAGCCAGCTGTAATAGCAGCATCGACCAGATTAGAATAGAGCAGATTTCGTTAGCGAATTAAGCCCTTAAAAGCTTTGTGCTCTCTCGAATAATAGCACTCTCACTCCTCCTTTTTTAAAGGAGGTGGCCGAAGGCCGGAGGATTTAATAAATCTAATCCCCCTAACCCCCTTTTCAAAAAGGGGGAATGGATAGAAGAAGTAGCTTTTGTCTGTTCTCCCCTTTAGGGGAGATGTCCGTAGGACAGAGGGGTTAAGAATTCTTCACCAAATCCTCCAAACACTCCACCCAGACTGGTGAATCGTTAAGACTAGGCACCAAATCCCAAGCCTCTCCACCAGCATGGAGAAACTCTTCTTTAAATTCTTCACCCACCTCAAGAGTAGTTTCTAGGCAATCAGCAATAAATGCAGGAGAGAAGGCCAATACTTTCTTCTTGCCTTGGCCGGGAAGTTCCTTTAGAAACTCATCTGTATATGGTTGAATCCATGGGTCTTTACCCAAACGCGACTGGAAAGTGGTGGTATACTGATCTTCCTTTAGCCCTAGTCCTTCCGCCAATAACCTTGAAGTATAGAAACACTGTGCTCGGTAGCAGTATCTGTTTCTTTCATGGAATGAATTACAGCAGGTTGATAGTTTGCATTGGTCGCCAACAGAACTCTTATGAATATGTCTTTCAGGCACGCCATGGTAACTAAAAACCACATGATCGTATTCCTTTTGTTCCATCATGGCCTTTCCATTGGCAACAAAGGCATCAATGAATTTCGGGTGATCCATGAACTGGTTGATATGAGTGATTGAAGGAATTACCTGCCATTGATTGACTATAGAGTTTACCTTTTCAGACACGGAACCCGTTGTAGCCGAAGCATATTGAGGGAACAGCGGAATAACAATAATTCGGCATACATTGGCCGATTTGAGTTCGCCAATAGCCTCTTCAATACTTGGGCTTTGGTAGCGCATGCCAAGAGCCACTTTGTATCCATCACCGAGTTTTTCCTGAAGCATATCCCGTGCATCATAGCCATAAAACTTTAGCGGGCTACCACGGTCTTCCCAAAGCTTGGCATATTCCTTGGCACTTTTTGGCGCTCTAAAAGGAGCTATGATGCCCTTAACCAACATGGTTCTGGGAATAATGGGAATGTCAATAACACGCCCATCCATCAAGAATTCTTTAAGGTATTTTCTTACATCTCCGGTTGAAGGGCTATCGGGAGTACCCAGATTGACCAACAAAACCCCAATTGTATTCTTCGCCATTTGCTTTTATTCTTCAGGAAAAACCGAGCGCAAAGATATTTGTTTTAGATGGGCAAAGGAAAGGCAAAATAAAAGAAGCTACCCAGGGGGCAGCTTCCGATCTATAACACTCTTAAGGTTTTACCAGTAATATCCTCCAATTCTGAGTTTTTAACCCTTTGAGAGTGCATATAAAAGGTAGTTGCCTTTATAACATCGGTAGAGAAAAAAACCCTTACCTCAATTGATTAACACAAAAAAAGGAGGCCTAATTGCCTCCCTTTTTTTCTTTAAGTTCTATCTGTCTTTCAATCCTCTGTTTCACCAGGTATTGCCTGCGATTTCTAAATTGCTCAACTTTAGCTCTATCGATACGCTCACCTCTTCGATTTTGGAATCTGGCTCTCACCTGCTCTCCACGTTGAGTCTTCATAGATTGGAGTTGCTCTAATTGCTCTGGAGTAAGTATCTCTTTAAGCCTTTCTTGCTGAGCCTGACGCTCCACAAAAGCATCTCTTCTCATTTCTTTCTGCATGGCTCTGTATTTTCCAACTCTCTCTTTTCTGGTTTCCTCTGCTGCTTTCAACTGTTTATCTAGCTGAGCTTTTTGCTCTTCATTCAAACCAAGTTTGGCTGCAATTTGCTCTGTTCTGAGCAACGTTTTCTCTTCACTCTGACCAAAGGCCATCTGACCTGCCGCAACCAAGGCGGCCATTACAAATATTCTGATGTAAGTTTTCATATTACTGTTATTAACCTTGTGGTACTTGGATGTCTTTCCATCCAAAAGGTTTAATTACCGCACAGAGAAGGGAACTGTAACCTTGGTGTTATCCCAAGCCATAGTTAACAGAGGGCGACCGTTTTCTTCGATGAAGTCGATGGTGAAAAACTCCACGGTTTGAGGTAGACTTTGCACGGTACCATTTACTCTCAACACATCGAATTCAGGATAGTATTCAGTGCCCCAATCGGGAATCTTGGAGTTGAAAATAATTTCCCACTGATCGGGATTAGGAATGGTAACCATAGAATATTTGCCGGCAGAAAGTACCTTTCCACTCTCAAATTCAATATCTCTGCTAAGTTCAATCTGTGTAGCCTCATTGGCACCGGTTCTCCACCATTTACCATAAGGAACAAGATCTCCAAAGATCACTCTACCCTTTTTGGATGGGCGATTGTAGAAGACTCTGACGGCTATATCTGAGCTAATGTACTCTGCAGTCTCCTCAGGACTATACTTTTTTGTTTGATATAACCTGTACTGATTGAAGCCGACAATGGCCAGCACCAAGAACAGTAAAGCCCCTAAAATGTAAATAGCCCGCTTATTCATTCTTTGTAAATATATTCAATTCACCAAAGAGCGAGCCAGAATACGCTTATATTCTGTCGAATTATAGGTTTAATCCTGTTTTTCATTTTTGAATTCGCATTGGCTTTGTTGAAAGTGATTTACATATCTTTGCGGCATGGCACAAAATGACGATAATCTGCTCAAGAAAATTACGGGTCACGCAAAGGAATATGGCTTCATTTTTCCTTCAAGTGAGATATATGACGGTTTGGCTGCAGCCTACGACTACGGCCAAAATGGAGTTGAGCTAAAGAACAATATCAAGGAGTACTGGTGGAAAGCCATGGTGCAGATGAATGAGAACATCGTGGGTATCGATGCCGCCATTTTCATGCACCCAACTACCTGGAAAGCTTCGGGCCACGTAGATGCTTTTAATGATCCACTGATCGATAACAAAGACTCCAAGAAGCGTTATCGTGCCGATGTGCTGATTGAAGAAGTAGTGGCCAAGTACGAGGCTAAAATTGCCAAAGAGGTTGAAAAAGCTAAGAAGAGATTTGGCGATGACTTCGATGAAGCACAGTTCCTAGCCACAAACCCTAACGTAAAGCGTAGCCAAGATAAAATCGATGAGATTGAAAATCGACTTGGAACCAGCCTTGAAAAAGGTGACCTAGCCGATATCAAAGCTTTGATCGAAGAGCTAGGCATTGCCGACCCAGTTTCAGGATCTAAAAACTGGACCGATGTGCGTCAGTTCAACCTGATGTTCTCTACCGAATTAGGTTCTCTAGCTGAGGGTGCCAATAAGATTTACCTCAGACCAGAAACTGCTCAGGGTATTTTCGTGAACTATCTCAATGTGCAAAAAACAGGTAGAATGAAGATTCCTTTCGGTATTGCACAGATTGGTAAGGCCTTTAGAAATGAAATTATAGCCCGTCAGTTCATTTTCAGAATGAGAGAATTTGAGCAGATGGAAATGCAATTCTTTGTGAAGCCGGGAGAAGAAATGACCTGGTATGAAAACTGGAAAGCTAAGAGAATTGCATGGCATAAAGCTTTAGGTCTGGGTGAAGAAAACTACAGATTCCACGACCATATTAATCTGGCGCATTACGCCAATGCAGCCACCGATGTACAGTTTAACTTCCCTATGGGCTTTAAAGAGCTAGAAGGAATTCACTCAAGAACTGACTTCGACCTTAAAGCACATGAAGAGCACTCTGGCAAGAAGCTTCAGTTCTTCGATCCGGAAGAGAACAAGTCATATGTGCCTTATGTCATCGAGACTTCTATCGGTCTTGACCGTATGTTCCTGGCCATTATGTCTGCGTCATACACAGAAGAAACACTGGAAGATGGCAGCGAAAGAACTGTGATGAAGATTCCTGCAGCCTTAGCTCCATATAAAGTAGCAGTACTTCCTTTGGTGAAGAAAGATGGGCTGCCTGAAAAGGCCAGAGAAATTCTTTCGGACCTAAGGTTCGATTTCAACTGTCAGTACGATGAGAAAGATGCCATTGGTAAACGCTACAGAAGACAAGACGCCATTGGTACTCCGTTCTGCGTAACAGTAGACTATGATACCATGGAAGACAATACTGTTACCATTCGTGATAGAGATGATTTGTCTCAAATCAGAATCTCTATCGATGAGCTGAAAAGCAAGTTGAAGGAAAGCTGTGCGCTGGAAGGTCTTTTGAAGAAGCTTTGAAGTTAAGTTTACAAAGCCACCCATTCATGAGCTATAAACTCTTCATTTATAGCTCATGATCTCAATACGCTGTACTCAATACCCAATACCACCCTCAAAACAAGCCCATCTGTCCTCGATTAGTCTTCACAAAAAGGTCAGTTCTCAGAGGAGGCCTGTGGTGTGAATTGCCAAAGTACTTAGCCTTGCTTACTGCAAAAAGCTGATGAAT
>JABXIP010000158.1 GCA_013373005.1 Cytophagia bacterium
ACTCCTCGTTTTACATCAAGGGTTAGAACAGCCTTATCTTTAGCCCACTTTAAAACTTGATCTAAAGTAGGAATAGTGAAATCTGTGACGTGTCCTTCATTGTCAACCAACTTCAGGGTTTTAAGCTCTTCAAAAGTGTGTTCTATTACATTTCCGTCACCGGTAGTCGTTCTGTCCAGAGCATTATCATGCATCATTACCAAAACCGAATCCTTGGTCATTGCAATGTCGCATTCAATAACTGTTGGAACCTGGTCAGAAACATGTTGAAAGGTTGCTATGGCATTTTCAGGATACCCGGAATAAGGCCCTCCCCTATGGGCACTCACCATGGGGACTCTGTCTTCAGACCACTTAAAGAACTCTGGTCCAGAACCTGGCTCAATGCGAATACCTTTTGGAGTAGCTGAAGTATCAGCTGTGCTTTTTGCCTTTTCAGATGAGCAGGCAGGTAGTAAAACCAGAGCAATAAAAACTGTGAAGAGATTTCTGATAGGCCTCATGATGTTTCGAATGTACATCGGAGATGAGGAAAGCACAAGAGAAAAAACTAAGTCATTTCCGAGGCAGCAAATCTTATATCTACTGCCTCGGTAATCATCTCCGTTTCAACCTAAACATATGAAGAGATTAGGGTACTGGGTCGAGCACCGAAATGACCGGACCGTCTGTCACTCTAGGGTGTGTAATCTCCTAGCCTGCTTCTCAATTGAAGCAGTTCATTTTTTATTCCATCATGTAAATCTTTGGGCACCTCCTTCAGGAAGCCACTGAAATGATTGTCCAAACTGATAATCATTTCATTCTTACTTTTTCTTCCGTGTTCGGTCAACTGCACATGGAATGAGCGACCGTCTTCCTTATTATTCACTCTTACAATCCAACCATTCTTTTCCATTCTCACGAGCATACGCGAAATGGAAGGGAGATCCTGGAGCGTAACCCTGCTGATCTCTGTCGGTGTTACGCTCCCATGATTCCAAAGAATAATCAAGACCTGCCACTGTTCTGGCGTCACAGAATACGCTTTCAGCGCACGAATCAGCTCTCTATGAAAGAGCAAATAAGCGCGATACAGGTTATAGCCGAGATTGTTATTGAGATGAAAGAGAGCCTTACCGAATTCCATAATTGCTTGTAAGTCAGGTCGAATTTAATCAATAAACTTGTCTAGACAAGTTTTTGAAGCAATTATTCATTTACAGAACTGTAATTTCGCTTTCCGTCATTCAGAAGGAGAATGATCCTGATGAATATCAAGGATGAGTCAGCTGAAGAAACTCCCTGAGTTTTGCACAAGCTCCGGAGATTCTTCACGGTGCTCTGAATGACGCTAAAGAGGGAATAGCCCTAAGACGGTTGAATTAATACCTCATAATAAAGACTATGAAGCGGTGTTTTCCTCTAAATCTTTCAATTCTAGATTAATGGCTTTGGTGCTGATTTGGGTTTCTACAAAAGAAATTAATAGTGAGGCCAGAAGAAGAAACAAGCTAGCTCCAAAGATATAATCAGCAATTACTTGTCTGCCTAAGTACATCAACACCATGCAGAGCACACAGCAGAAGAAACTGGCTATTCCCAGGGCCTGCATATTGCGAATAAGAATAAGTCGGAGGCGTAGGTTCTTGATTTGGCCGAAGAGGGTTTTCCTCATATCAGGTGACTCTTTGTATCGAACCCGAAGCCCCCTCGCTAAGTTGGCCAAGGCCACAAAACGATTCGTATAGGCCAAAAGCAAAAGTGTTATAGCCGGGAACAATAAGGCAGGAGTACTGATATCAATGTTCATTTTCTCTCTCTTCTTTAGATTTGATCTTTTTATCTAGTGTAAGTTTCCATACACCCCTAATCGACACAAGGCCAAACAAATACAGAAGTGTTCTGATAACATATTCTGCCTGTTCAGGCTGAGCAAAGATATCTAGCCCAACTATGTAAATCAGAATCAGTGCGATCAGGCTAATGACCAACGCGAAAAGAAACAGGATGCGTTCATTTCTATAACTCATGATTCAAAGTTGAGGACACATTTGAAGATAGCTGAAAAAAATCTGACATTTTTTTCATTCAACTAAATCCAGACCTCTGAGTGACTTCGTAAATCTTTTGATTCCCTTTCACAAATGAGAATCTAACTACTCAATCAACTAATGCACACAAAGAAATTAAAGACTGCAAGTCGAACGTTAAAATACAATCAAGTCCCAATTCTACTTTGGTTGAGGTGTCGGAGCTTACCAGAAGGGTAAGCTCTCTTTTTTATCTAGACTAAAGAGGGTTGAAAGATTTATTCAACTATAGTCTGATCATTATAGGTTGAATTCCAAGAGCCTGCCTTATGGTAGGCTTCTTTTTTGGGCATAAAAAAAGCCGAGAAATCTCGGCTTTCAATTTTTATAATCTTTTGAGTTTATACAGTTCCTAAAACCTGCATGGTATCTAGCGAAGGATTCTCGCTTCCACCTCTCTTTTCAATGGTTACTGCAAAGGCTGCAGAACTAGCCATGTTTTTCATTCTTACCAAACCTTCAGCATTCCAATCGAATACCCCGGCATCAACTGGTTGGCCATCTACAATTGCCCAAAGCTGGTATTGTTGATCTTGAGCCAACTCTTTCAGACTACTGATATTGAGGTAAAGCTCCTGACTGGCCTGATTCCAATAAACACTGGCATAAGCATCTGGTGCATAATCTGTACCAGGCATGGCTATTCGTCTGAAGTCAGGATTGGTGAGCACTGCCAAATCATTCTGCAGATCACCCAAACTTTGATTTACCTGATTGTATTGCTGAGCCATTTGAGAATTAGTGGCCAGCAATTGTGCATAAGCCTGACTAGAATTCTTCCACTTAGATCTATAATCTACCGCCAAGTAGCCACACATTAGGGCTATAGCCACTGAGGCCGCCACAGCATACTTCCATATTGGAGATGCTGGCATTTGAACAACTCGTGCTTCTGATTTAGGAGCTACTTGAGGTTGAGGTTCTACTATTTGCGGCTCATCCTCTATCATATCTAATATCGATGACTTAAGATCTCTCTTAGGTGCTTGAGCGGCAGCCATGGCCATATCTTCAAAGGATAACTCAATAGCATTGAGCTCTTCTTTGATTTCAGGGTACTTGGCCATCATATCCTCAACTTCCCTCATCTCTTCAACAGAGAGGGTATTAAGGGCGTATGCCTCAAGTATTCCGGACGATATGTATTCTTCAATATTCACTGTTATGCCACTCTTTTTCGCATATGATTTAGTGCCGAACGTAGCCTGGACTTGACAGTACCCAAAGGTATATCATATTCCTCGGCTATTTCTGCATGGGTGAATCCTTCAAAATAAATCTTTTGGAGTATGAATTTTTGATCCTCCACCAAGCTATCCATCAAAGACCTTACACCTATCGCATCAGTACTCATTTCAGTACTATTTTCGCGATCGAATGTATATACGTAGTCATCGATCGAGTCGGTTTTAGAAGATCTAGAAATTTCTTTTGACCTTAACTTATCAATAGAAGCATTGCGGGTAAGGTTCATCATCCATGTGAAGAACCTACCCTTAGATGCATCATACATTTCTATCTTATTCCAGATCTTGATAAAAACGTCTTGTAAGACCTCTTCTGTTACATCATCGTTTTTTATGATTCTGGAAGCCACACCATATAGCGCTGCATTGTACTTATCGTATAGATAAGACAATGCATTCTTGTCTCGGTTTTTCAACCGGAGCACTAGTTCGCTTTCTTCTATATGTGTTGGCGTTGGTGAGATATCTAATCTTATAAGTGAATCACTTCATCGTATGCCGCTGCTGCTGCTTCCATTACAGCCTCCGACATGGTTGGGTGAGGGTGAACTGTTTTGATTATTTCATGGCCTGTAGTTTCCAGCTTTCTGGCTGCTACTACCTCAGCAATCATTTCAGTTACATTGGCACCAATCATATGAGCACCAAGCCACTCCCCGTATTTGGCATCGAAAATCACTTTCACAAATCCGTCACTAACTCCTCCGGCTTTTGCCTTCCCGGAAGCAGAGAATGGGAATTTACCCACTTTAATTTCATAACCTGCTTCTTTAGCAGCTTTTTCTGTATAACCTACCGAAGCAATCTCAGGTTGGCAATAAGTACAACCCGGGATGTTATTGTAATCTAGTGGCTCTACATGCTGACCTGCAATTTTCTCTACACAGATAATTCCTTCTGCAGAAGCTACGTGAGCCAAAGCCGGTCCGTGAACAATGTCACCGATGGCATAGATACCAGGAATGTTGGTTTTATAGTAGTCGTCTACAATTACCTTACCTCTGTCTGTTGCTACTCCAACATCTTCCAGACCAATGCCTTCAATGTTAGTAGAAACTCCAACTGCTGAAAGAACTACATCACACTCCAGAACTTCCTCGCCCTTCTTAGTCTTTACAGTTACTTTACAGTTCTTTCCTTTAGTATCCACAGCAGTAACTTCTGAATTGGTCATAATGTTCATGCCAGCTTTCTTATAAATTCTTTCAAGCTGCTTAGATACTTCTTCGTCCTCAACAGGAACAATTTTATCCATGAACTCAACGATGGTCACTTTAGTGCCAATTGAATTATAGAAATAGGCAAATTCAACCCCAATAGCACCAGAGCCAACAACAACCATAGACTTAGGTTGCTTCTCCATAACCATGGCCTGACGGTAACCGATAATTTTTTCTCCATCGATTGGCATGTGAGGTAACTCTCTTGAACGACCACCAGTTGCTACAATGATATGTTCAGCCGAATAGTCGGTGATAGTACCGTCTTCAGCTTTTACTTCAACCTTTTTACCAGCCTTCAATTTTCCGTAACCGGCAATATGATCGATCTTATTTTTCTTGAACAAGAACTGAATACCCTTGCTCATGCCATTGGCAACATCGCGACTTCTTTGAACCATGGCTCCGAAATCTGCAGAGGCTTTATCTACTTTAACACCATAATCTGAAGCGTGTTGGATATATTCAAATACCTGAGCACTCTTTAATAATGCTTTAGTAGGAATACAGCCCCAATTGAGACAAATTCCACCTAATTCGGCTTTTTCTACCACACCTACCTTCATTCCGAGTTGCGAAGCTCTAATGGCTGCCACATATCCACCCGGTCCACTACCAATTACAATTAAGTCGTATTTCGTTGCCATAATTTTACTTTACCTGTTTTTTGGGAAGGGCAAAGTTAAACCAAATCCCATCACATCAAAACACTGAAATTGGAGGAGTTGTGGGTTTTGGTTTTATTTGAATTGTGAAAGCCGAAAGGGCTTATTCGACCTTAAAATGTAAATAATTGATTATGGGTTTATTAACAGGAAAAACCGCTCTGGTAACCGGGGCATCTAAAGGAATTGGAAAGGCTATTGCCACCAAATTTGCTCAGGAAGGAGCCAATGTTGCCTTCACCTATCTCTCTAGTGTTGAAAAAGGACAAGCACTGGAAGCAGAACTCGCAGAATTCGGAACAAAAATTAAAGGATATCGCTCCAATGCCGCAGAGTTTGCTGCCGCAGAAGAGTTGGTAAACGGTATTGTTAGTGACTTTGGTGCATTAGACATCATCGTTAACAATGCAGGTATTACTCGCGACAACCTTCTAATGAGAATGACTGAGGAGATGTGGGACGAGGTAATAAACGTAAACCTAAAATCTTGCTTCAACACCGTGAAAGCAGCCACCAGAACTATGATGAAACAAAGAGCTGGATCTATCATTAATATTACTTCTGTGGTAGGCATTAAAGGAAATGCTGGCCAAGCAAACTATGCAGCTTCTAAAGCGGGAATCATTGGTTTCACCAAGTCGGTTGCCTTAGAACTTGGCTCAAGAGGAATTAGATCTAATGCTGTAGCACCAGGCTTCATTGAAACTGAAATGACGGATGCTTTGGACGAAAAAACTGTTCAGGGCTGGAGAGATGCTATTCCATTAAAGAGAGGCGGAGCTCCTGATGATGTGGCTAATGCCTGCGTATTCCTGGCTTCAGACATGTCGGCCTATGTAACTGGGCAAACCTTGGTGGTTGACGGAGGTATGCTTACCTAAGCACCGCTCATCAAAACATTGAAATTTTCAGCATCGGTTGATGTCCAACTTTCGTAGTAATGCGTTAATATGGCATCAACCGATTTTCATTTCAGATTGATAGCAATTGCGTAGCCTACCAGCACTACTTACGAAAATCACCCTTCAAACAGACTTTTCACCGTGGTTCTTACCATTGTGTCTGGTGGTTGGTATTGGCTATGGATTAATTCTTTACTCTAAGAGTGCCCCCTGGAGCAAAAACCTAAACTGGCTGCTTTTAGCACTTAGGGCTGTAATGGTTACCCTCCTTTGCTTTTTGTTGCTTGGACCACTTTTGAACCAAATCAACTTTTTCGAAGAAAAGCCTATTGTTGTCTTAGCCATTGATGACTCCGCTTCTATTCAGGATGGATATGATTCTATTCAGTTCGAAATGGTAAAAAGCACCATGGCTCAGCTTGAGTCTGAGTTGAATAATGAAGACTATGAGCTTCGCATTCGAGGTATCAATCAGTATTACAATAATCTTAGCGAGGTTACATTCACTTCACAGTCAACTGACCTGCATAAGGTACTTCAGGGAATTCGGCAAGATTTCGAACAGCAAAACCTGGTAGGTACACTTCTAATTAGCGATGGCATCGATAACTATGGCAGTTCACCTCAGTTTCTCACACTCAATTATCCTGTATTTAGCCTTGCCGTAGGCGATACTATTCCTGCTCAGGACTTGAGTATCACAAAGATCAATTACAACAAGATAGTTTATGAGGGAAATCAGTTTCCTCTGGTAGTAGACATTTTCAACAATGGCTATGTTGGAGAGCAAGTTTTTGTGGATGTGCTTAAAAATGGCACAGTTTTACAATCTCAATCTGTTAACCTTAACGGTGATCAACAACTGAATAGTTTTGAATTTATTCTTGATCCTGAGGTCATTGGAATTGACTCTTATCAAGTCAGCATCAGACCAATGGCTGATGAAAGTTCAGTTAACAACAACTCCAGAACAGCCTTCATAGAAGTTGTAGACAGCAAGCAGAAAATCCTCATTGCCGCTTCTGCACCTCACCCAGATATTAAAGCGCTAAAAAGTGTAATTGAATCGAAAGAAGGAGTAGAGGTTTCCTCCTACCTCGATGGCATAACTGAGGAAATACCTGAAGGCCCTTTCGACCTGGTTATTCTTCATCAACTTCCACAACTGACTGACTTACCGAGGTGGTTGAATGCTACTATTGAAAACACTAATACCTGGTTTATAACCGGAGTGGATGACTTGAACACCGTCAATCGGATTAATCCTGTTTTGGTGTATAACAGTTTTGGTCAATCAGACGGAGTAGGGCTGAATGTGAATCCAAATTTTGAGCTGTTTCAGATAGATGAAGAGTTGAAGTTCAGAGCGATCAATTATCCTCCGGCAGTTGCTCCATATGGTAGCTTTGAGATTAAGAATAATGCCGATGTATACCTCTATCAGAAAATAGGAAACGTGGAAACCAATAGACCTCTGCTTACCATATATAATGGAGATGAGCGTAAGTCTGCGGTTTTTTCAGGCTCGGGCTTCTGGAAGTGGAGATTGCAGGAAAATGGTCAGTATGACGATGCCAAGCTGTTTGATGAGATTTTCGGTAAGCTCATTCAATACCTGGCCACCAAAGATGATAAGAGAAACTTTAGAGTAAGCACTACCAATGAGAGCTACTTCGATAGTGAGTCGGTTGAGCTAATCACAGAAGTTTACAATGAATTATACGAGAAGGTTTATGACTACAACATTGACCTGACCATTACAAATAGCCAAGGCGAAACGGAAGAATATAACTATGTAAACTCCCCTACTGAGAATTTCAAGATCAATGGTCTTGATCCGGGAATTTACAACTTCCGAGCCTCTACCAGTTTGGCAGGTAAAAGAGAGATTGCAGAGGGTAGCTTCTCTGTTGAAAAACTAGCCTTGGAAGACATTAACCTCACTGCCAACCATCAATTGCTTAAAAACATTTCGAATAATTCAGGAGGATCTTTCAATCTGTTAGAAAACTATGAAAGTGCCATTAGCAATATTGAAGCCCTAAATCCCCGACCTATTACCCGATCTAATGAAAGGTTAAGCCCTATAATTGAAAACCCATTGTGGCTAATCATTCTGGTTATTCTGCTTTCAACAGAGTGGTTCTTAAGAAAATATCACGGTAGCTACTAAAAATCACCTAAATAACTTGCATACTAAACTAAGATATTAGTTTATTTGTGTATGCACACCAAGCTCCTCTTTCTTATTTTTCTTCTTATCGGCCTCAGTTCATGTGACATGTCTGCCACTCGGGAAGAAGCCGATGAATATCTAAAGCAAGGCGACTATAAAGCTGCGGTAGCCGCTTATGACCGTGTTATCAAGCTAGAGCCTGACGATGCTTTTTCTATCTACAATAGAGCAAGCGCCAAAGAAAAGATGGAGCTTTATGAAGAAGCCTATGACGACTACGATATCCTAGTGAAGAAAAAGCAAAACGTTAAGCTTGCCATGCTAGGCCGGTCAAGATGTTTGTTCGAAATGGAAAAGTATGAGTATGTGATTCTTGACATGAATTCCCTGCTTTACATGGATCCACAAAATATCGAGGGCCTGGAGTTACGCGGAAGATCATATACCAAAACAGGAGCAAACGTAAAGGCCGTTCTAGACCTAAATCAGGTATTGAAAGAAGAGCCAGACAACGTACAGGCATTGATTAGCCGTGGCGCTGCTTATGCCCGGGGAGGTATGGGGCCAATGGCCATAAACGACTTTAAGGCAGCACTTAAAATTGAACCAAATTTGCCCGTAGCGTACTTCAACATGGGTATGGTATACTTTATCTACAGCAACTTTACCGAAGCCGCTGAAACTTTTGACAAAGCCATTGAACTTGATCCTGAATATACCGATGCTTACACCCGAAGAGGAATGTCTCGCTTTGAGTCTAAATGGTTTAGCATGGAAGAAGGCTGCTCCGATTTTAAAAAAGCAAAAGACCTTGGTGACGAACTTGCTGCCGAATATGTAAAAAAGTATTGCAAGTAGGTGCTTCGTCCGTTAAATATGGGCAAACCCTAAACTAATGCTTAAAAAACTTCTAAAAACCGGCAATTACCCCGCTAACATCGATTTTTCACTTCTTATTTTCAGAGTAGGTGTTTCAGCCATGATGCTCACACATGGATATGGGAAATTTCTGAAAGTAATTAATGGCGATTTCAGGTTCGGAGATCCTCTTGGAATTGGAGTAGAAGCCTCTTTAACACTTGCCGCATTTGGAGAGTTCGTATGTTCGATATTAGTCATACTAGGGCTAGCCACCAGGTATGCTACCGTTCCTTTGATGATTACCATGCTGGTTGCCTGGCAAATTTCTCATGGAGATGATCCTTTCTCTACTCAGGAGAAGTCAGTTTTCTACTTACTTTCTTTCCTAACTATTCTGATTACTGGCCCTGGGAAGTACTCTCTGGATCGGAAGATTTTTGGGAAGTAGAAAGCTCGTCATCGATCATATCGATGGCTTCCTTAATTTCCGCTAGCACCTGCTCAAATACATAAGCGGTGCTGGCTTTATAAGACATTCCAAATTGTATAAGGTGCTTGAATTGATCTGATTTAACCTGTCTGCCAAACTCTCTCTGTACAGCGTTATCAGCAAGCCGGTAATTAAGCCCCAGGGTAAATGGAAAATTCTCCTCGACATAGGGAATCATTTTCAGCCGAACATGCTCAGAGTCTACGAGAGTCCAAGAAGTGAGCCTTTCGAAGCCATTTTCATACAAGCCTATTATCTGGCTGGCAAGTGAGTCATTTTGAATCAGCCCAGTTTTTCCAGAGCTTTTCATCTGCTGATAAGTAATATCATTGGTATTGAAAGGAACATAGTTGAGCAATGACACGCTATAAACAACCAGACTATCTATTTCCAGTGTTTCATTGGCAATTAGAAGTCTTTCCGCATTTTTTACCTGAGCCTTTAGCTGCTTTAGTCCATTGTGAATGACCAGGCTGTCCATGGCCAGATTCGCTTTGAAGTTCTGCAATAGCTCTTGCTCCTGCTTTCTTTCCTGACGGTTCACTCTCCATTCATTCAAAACAAAGGAGGCTGAAATACCGAGTATCAGAATAAATATCTCTGCCAAAAAATATCCAAAGCCTCTGGATTTTCTGTCTCTTCTCATCGTTTTAGGGGTCAACTAAAGCTAGCAAACATATTTGAGACTTGCTTATATTAGTGATGGTCAAAGAATTAAGTCTTCATTTTTTTATTTTTCAATCTTAAACTATCACAACATGTATTTACCTCGACCGTGGACACTGAGCCAGAAAATTGGATTTAGGGCTGTTTTCATCCTTTTCTCCTTGATGATACTCCCTTTTCCGTTCTCTACAATCTTTGGAGCTTTCAACCTCTCATTTTTAGATCAGGCCTTCTCTGATTTCTGGAATTGGTGTGCTGAGCTGGTGGCGACAGGCCTTCTGGGAATGGAAGAACTGGCCGTAAATCCGACTGGAAGTGGAGACAAAACGGTCGACTGGATTCATTATAGTCTGGGCTTGTTCATTACCATCATTGGTACCGCAATTTGGTCAGTGCTGGATAATAAGAGAAGTAATTATTATAAACTCTGGAGAGTGTTTGTGATGATTTTAGTTTACTACCTGGTCTATTACATGGCCATTTACGGCTTTATAAAAGTATTCTGGCTGCAAATGCCGGAACTCAGAATTGATAGGCTTTTAAAATCTTATGGACAGTCATCACCTATGGGACTATTGTGGACCTTCATGGGTGCCTCCAAAACTTATTCTGTTTATGCTGGCCTGAGCGAAGTGATTGCCGGAACCTTATTAATCTTCAGAAGAACCCGAACCTTGGGAGGACTAGTAACTGCCGGTGTCATGTTCAACGTGTTTATGCTGAATATGGCCTATGATGTGCCTGTGAAGCTCTTTTCATTCCAGCTGATGATCATGGGCTTATACATTGCCATGATCGATTATAAGTCCATATTTGGGTTATTGCTGTTCCGAAAAGCTGTGCAACCTACTCCTTGGCCTCCATTCTTTAAATCGCCTCGGGCAAATTACTTTTTGCTTTTAGCAGAAATCATTTTTGTAGGCTATATCTACTTCCAAAGAATTGATCAGGGTCTTTCAGGGCGAAAACAATACGGAGAGCTAAGGCCAAAGTCACCATTATATGGGCTATATGATGTGGAGCACTTCGTGAAAAACGGAGATACCATTCCCCCATTGCTAACTGATGATGAACGCTGGCAAAGGCTTATTTTGGAAGATCCGGGAAGGTCAATTGTTATTCGCATGGACGATCAGCTGACCTACTATACGAGTGAAACCGATACTCTTGAGCAAACCCTTACCATTAAAATAGGAAGAGATTCGTTGCAGAAATCCTATCCTTTGGAATACGCCAAACTGGAAGATGGACTGACACTTTTTGGAGTACTAGAGGGTGATACGCTCAACCTAAAGCTTAAAACCTATGATCTCAGCAATTTCTACCTCACTAACAGAGGTTTTCATTGGTTAAATGAGGTTCCATGGCATAGGTATGACCCTGCACCAAAGAGTAACTGGTAGGGGGTCAGAGGTCAGAGGTCAGAGGTCAGAGGTCAGAGGTCAGAGGTCAGAGGTCAGATAAAATATACTTGTAAGTGAACGTTTGGTTTTAAACTAAAACGGGAGTGCTGCTGAACGCTTGATTTCTGACATCACAAAAGAGCTTTGAACATTGCCAATATTGTCTAACTCAGCCAGTTTTAATGAGACAAATGAGCGATAGGTCTCCATATCCTTCACAATAACCTTAAGCAAGTAATCGAACCTACCGCCTATATGATAGCACTCAATCACTTCTTCTAAGGCGACCACTTCGCGCTCAAACTTCTCAATAAACTCCCTCTGATGATCTTTTAATGAAACACTACAGAAAACCTGAAGCGCCAGGTCTACTTTCTGAGGATTCACAATGGCAGAATAGTGGGAGATAAATCCTTCCCTCTCCAGCTTTTTTATTCTCTCATGAACAGGGGTGATTGTCAATCCTAACATGCCGGCTAACTCCTTGTTGGTGAGCTTAGCATTTACCTGTAAAGCTCTAAGCAGCTCTCTATCAATTTTATCCATCAGATTATTTTTCTCTTTAATTCCCTTTGTACACAGCTACAAAGATATTTATTCTACCAATAATCATCTATACAGTTTCATTTTCTAACCTCTTGACAATACACAGTTTCAATATCTAACTTGAATCAAACTCACAGAAATGGACGACAAAAAGAATTTTATGCAGCCGGAAAGTCTCATGATGTCTTATGGTTACAAACCTGAGCTATCGGAAGGAGCAGTTAAATGCCCCATTTTCCAGACCAGCACCTTTGTATTTAAAACAGCTGAAGAAGGTAAAGCCTTCTTTGAAGTGGCGTATGGTATAAGAGAAAAGCAGGAGTCTGAGGAACTAGGGCTTATTTACAGCCGCCTCAACAATCCAGACCTGGAAATTCTTGAGAATAGACTGACTCTTTGGGACGGTGCTGAAGACTGTGCAGTTTTTGAAAGTGGTATGTCGGCCATTACTACTGTGCTTATGGAGTTTCTGAATCCGGGGGATGTACTGCTTTACAGCCAACCAGTTTATGGAGGAACAAGTCATTTCATTGAGCAAATCTTAACCAGATTCGGTATTCAGGTAATTGACTTCGATGCAAGTGACGACTCAGAATCCATCATTAATAGGATCGAAGCAGAAGG
>JABXIP010000450.1 GCA_013373005.1 Cytophagia bacterium
GAAATGCGCTGTGACACCAACATTTCCATCAAGAAAAAGGGCGAGAGTAAACTTGGCGCCAAGGTGGAGATTAAGAACATGAACTCCTTCAATAATGTGCGCAGGGCTGCCATTTATGAGTTGGAGCGCCAGCTCGATATGGTGCTAAAAGGAGAGGAGATTGCTGTAGAGACCAGAACATTCAATCCTGATGAAGGAAAAACCTACGGCATGCGCTTTAAGGAAACCATGAATGATTATAGGTATTTTCCTTGCCCAGACCTCCCACCAGTTCAACTGGAAGAGTCATTCATTGATCAACTTCGTCCTCAAGCGGAGATGCAGCCTGCCACCTTTAGAAGGAGTTTTTCAGAGAAATATCAGTTATCTGACTACGATATCGGAATTCTTACAGAAGAGAAAGAAACTGCTAAGTACTTCGATGCGTTGTGTGAAGAAGTAAATGATACTAAAGCGGCAGCCAATTGGCTCAACGGACCAATAAGAGCCTTGTTAAATGAAGGGAGTCAGTCTTTAAGTCAACTGAATTTATCTGCTGCAAGTTTGGCGGAACTGATCAATCTGGTAGACTCAGGAAAGGTGGTGTATAAAACTGCTGTTCAGCAATTGTTACCTGAGTTACTAAAAGGGGATGAATCTCCTGCTATATTGGCCGAGAGGTTGAATCTTTTGGTGGTTAAGGATGCCGGAGAGCTTCAGTCTATAATTCAAGATGTATTGGTATCTTTACCAAACGAGGTTGCAGCCTTTAAAAAAGGCAAAAAGAAATTGATGGGACTCTTTATGGGAGAAGTGATGAAACGCAGCCGAGGAAAAGCCAGCCCTAAAGATGTTCAGGAGGAGTTAAATAAAGCGTTAAGTAGATGAAGAAATATCTGTTGTTGATTTTAGTGGTTCTCATTTCTGCCTGTGGCGGAAGTAAGGATGGGTTGGTTAAGATCACCGGAAAAATTGAGAATGCCATTCCCCAAGGAGAGGTGATTCTTGAGAAGTTTGAAGTGGGACAGGTAAGACCGGTGGAGACCGTTTACTCTGATCATAATGGTAATTTTGAATTGGAGATTAACATTGATGGCCCTGGCTTTTACAGGCTCAACATCTACAATAAGCAGTATGAAACTCTGATTCTGGCAGACAAGAACCTGAAGGTTGAGGCTAGCGGAGAATCCGGTAACGAGATTACCGTAACCGGTTCTGAAGACATGAAGCATATGGCTGAGCTGTACGCCTTTATGGACGATTATCAGGTAAAGGTTCAAGACTTTAATCAGCGTTATATTCAGGCTAGAAATGAAGGAAATGCAACGCTGATTGAAGAATTGACTACCGAAGGGCTTAGCATGGAAGAGGCTAAAGTAGATTATCTGAAGAAGATGGCCCTGAGCTTAGATGGTTCGCTGGTGAGTCTTCTGATTACTGACTACATTCCTAATAAAGCGGATGAGTATAAGTTTCTGGATTCATTGTCGGTGAAGCTTCAGAAGGAAATTCCTAACTCGTCAGACGTTCAGTATTTCGCAGATAATGTGGGTGTTTTTAAACCTGCTGTGACTATAGGAGATGTAGCTCCAAATCTTGAGTTACCGAATCCAGATGGTGAAATGATCAGCCTTGAATCTTTAAGAGGCAAATATGTGTTACTCGACTTTTGGGCAGGCTGGTGCAGACCATGTCGTCAGGAGAATCCAAATGTGGTACGCATGTACAATATGTATAACAAAGATGGTTTTGAGGTATTCAGTGTGAGTTTGGATAGAACCAAAAACCAATGGGTAGATGCAATTGAGAAAGATGGTTTGGTTTGGCCATATCATGTTTCTGACCTTAAGTATTTTCAGTCTGAGGCAGCACTTACTTATAAAGTAAATGCTATTCCTTTTGCCCTGTTGCTAGATCCGGAAGGCAGAGTAATCGGTAAGAACCTTAGAGGTCGCGCCCTTCAGGCCAAGCTGGAGAGCATTTTTGGAGAAAGCGAATAGTTATTACTTTTAGAAGAAATTGAGGCCACCACATAGGTGGCCATTTTTATTCATTCCTTAAAACTTCGCTTGGATTAATTCTTACAGCATTCCTGATTTGCCAGAAGACTGTTATTCCTACAATGGCAACAAAGAAGACAACTGTCAGAATGAATAGTTCTGCAGAAATCTCAGTTCTGTAAACGAATGATGTAAGCCAGTCTTCCAGAAAATAATAGGAAAGAGGGAAGGAGATAAGACTAGCTAGTACTAGTACTTTCCATATGTTAAGAGTCAGCAGCTTGGCTAAAGTTGAAAAACTAGCACCTAAGACTTTTCTAATACCGATTTCTTTCATTTTAACCTGAACCAGGTAGGTTAATAATCCAACTAGACCAAGGCAAGAGATTACAATAGCTACACCGGTGAAAATGCCAAATAACTGTCCCATTTTGAGCTCATCTGTATAGACTTTCGCAATTCTATCATTCATAAATTCAGCTTCAAATGGTTGTTCTGGAAAGACCTCTTCCCATACAGCCTCGATCTTTTGAATCGATTCGACTGGATCGACTGAATTCATTTTAATGGCAATTTTATTTACCAGATTTGGCAGGTAACTGCTTTGTTCCGCTAACATATAAAGCGAAGGCTTCACTTCAGATTTAATTGATCCGACCGGAAAATCTTCAACAATACCTATCACCTTACTCGGTTCAGCTCCCATAAGCTTAAACTCTTTATTTACCGGGTTTCCATCTTTGGCTAAGTCTGCAGCTGTTTGGTTCATTAGCACATGGAATTTGTTGTTGCGGTCATCATCATAGAAGTTCTCACCTTCAACAATTTTTAAACCCAGAACTTCAATGAAATCCTTGTCAACAACATAGAAGTCCATGGTTTTTTCAAAGTCTTTGGTTCCCATACCACCCCTTAGATTGTCAGATGGCCCAGGAGCAACAGATGAGAAACTCATCTGTTCAATTTCAGGTATCGCACGAAGCTTTTGTCCGATCACATCTCTATGATCACCAATTTTACCTTTAACTATAACTACATCTCCTATTTGAGCCACATTATGGCTTTTATCAATGAAACGCAGTTGTTTGAGAAATGTAAGACTACCAATGATGAGAAAGGTAGAAATTGAAAACTGTAGTATCAGAAGGGTAGACCTAAGTAATTTGCTCTTTGGCGAGTTTGAAACTTTTCCTTTCAATAACTGATCGATCTTCACAGTTGAAAAAAGGATGGCTGGATATAGTGAGGCTGCAAGTATTAGAATTAGCAATGCACCAATTCCTACTGGGAGAATCCAAGGCTTAAACTCTGGTGCTATTTGCATAGATAACCCAATATAAGATTCAATTGTGCTCAATAAGGAGAAGGTTAATAAACCAGAGAGAATGATCGAAACTCCGCCCACAATAAGCGCCTCAGACATCATTTGAGAGATCAGGTTGGCTTTTGATGCGCCCATTGCGTGTTTTATCCCAACCTCCTGTGTTCTTTTCAATGTCAAGGCTGTGGTGAGGTTTACATAATTGGCAATGGCCAGAAATAAAATTACAAGGCCAACCAATTGGAAAATCAGCATGGCTTGACCGTCAATGGCCTGTATGTAACCATCAGAAATTGAAGGGTTACTTTTTATATCATTAAATGTTCTGAAAACATAATCCGAATTTACTAAGGATTCAATGGTGGTATGGGCCTTTAGGTGTCTGGGTATTTTATCCGCTAGAGTATTAAGATCTGTAGCTTTAGATATTGTGAAGAAAGCTGCAAAAGCAGTCCAAGCTCGACTACCAGCTAACTGGGATGAGCGTTCATTAATGCCTAAGCGAGTGATAATCTTATTCGAGAAACTGGAGTTGATGGGAAGGTCTTTGACTATACCCACCACGAATTTCTTGTTTTCACGATCATAAGCACTTAAGGTTATTTCCTTACCAAGAGCATCGTCTGTACTTGTAAAGAGTTTATTGGCCATTGATTCGGACAAGAGCACGCCAGTTTGGTCTTCAGGAAACCTTTGTCCTTTCACAGTTTCGATTTGAAAAATGTCTACAAAGTCGGATTCAGCATGCACAACAGATTCATTGAAAACTTCTTGGCTTCCCTCAAGTGTGATATCCATATTATAGGAGGACAAGCGAGTGTAACCTTCTATTTCCGGAAAATCCTTCTTTAGCAAAGGAGGTATTCCAGTGTGGATTCCCATACCTTCTTTACCATCATTTATCACATTAAGCCTGACTATCCTTTCCGGTTCAGACAAAAAACTATCCTTCTGATAATGATTAAAAACAAACAAGTAGATCAAACTAAAACAGGTAAACCCAAGGGTGAGGGATGCTATGTTGAGCGATTGATAGACCCTGTGTTTCTTAATTGACCTAAGGCTATACTTGATGTGAAAGAGGAATAAGTTGTTCATGGTTTTTGACTTTTGAGTATTTCTTCTGCTTCTGGGCACCAACCTTATAAGCCTTAATACATCGAGCATAAAATAGAGTTTGGCTCGAGAGGTGCCGTATTTTTCAATATTTCGATGGAAGTCATCCAATAAGTCGCCTTCCAGTTCTTCCATGGAAGTGTTGGAAAACATTTTACTGAGCAACCGTTGGAACAGACGAGGTGGGGTTGGCTGTTTCATGTATGAAGTGATTTAAGAACATTGGCCGGAATGTCACTCCATAAACGTGATCTGGTTTCCTGAACTTCTGCCAGTGATTTCAAACCGAAGGAGGTAACCGAGAATAGACGCTTTCTTTTACCACCCCGTACTTGGCTGGCTTCGCCCAGTTTAGATACCAGCAGACCTTTGTCTTCCATTCTATAAAGAGTAGTATGAATTGCGCTTATGTTCATGCGCCTTTCTGTTCTTCGCTCTACCTCATCTTTAATGTCTAATGCATAGGCATCATTTTCCAAAACACAGATGGTTAGTAAGACTAACTCTTCGAATTCGCCAATTCCAGTTCGTTTCATATTATACAATAATGTAAATAATATAAATAGAAAACAAGCGAAGCGCCTTATGGTAAGCTATTCTTCAGAACAATCGAAGTAGTTAGACTAATGGATCATTGAGGTTTTAGCCTTCCTCAAACTTCACCTCATTCAGAATAAGTCCGGAGGCAGGGGCCACCAGGCTTAAATGGTCTGAAAACCCAGATTTGAGGCTGCTGATATGATATTCCAGGTCAATTTCATTTCTCCCAAGCAAAATCAACTGACCCATCATTATGCGAATCTGATTGCGCATAAATCCCTTTCCTTGAACTACAAAGGCATATGACGGTTCAGGAAAGAAATTCGCTTTGAAAAATGTATTGGGAACAATTTCGGCCTTGTCAATGACTCTGGTAGTGAGCTTATCGGCAGCTGGCTTTTTGGTGTATGCTCTAAAATCATGTTCCCCTTCAAAGGCCTTAGCGCCCTGCTTCATCAACTCCAGATCGAATTCATCAATGAAGGTGCTCACAAAAGGTGAGGAGAAAGGATGAGCCTTTTGTCCAAAGGCGAAGAGGTAAATGTACTCCTTTAGTTTAGGAGTTTTTATAATGTTAAAGTGCCTGTCAGTTTCTTCAACCTTTATGGCTCTGATGTCTGCCGGAAGGTTCTTGTTCAGTAGGTTGATGAAATTGTCTAGGTCAGTAATGTGATCTTTTGTAAAGAGTTCAAAGACGGCTTCATTGGCCGATACCATGGCATCAGTTCGGCTGGCACCGAGGGTTTTGAACCACTGCTGTCCCATCACAAAGGTCAGGGTTCTATCAACCATGTAGTGTACCGTCTTTACGTTCGGCTGCTTGGCCCAGCCATGGAAGCGATAACCGAGGTATTGAATGTGAATGAGATAGTAAAAACTGGCCTTCATAGGTGTAAAAAACAAATCCCCGAATTAACGGGGATGTTTTAATTATTTCAATTCCTTTACTCGGATATTCCGGTAATGGACTTCATCACCATGGTCTTGAAGACTGAATGCGCCCTCTTTAAAGGCAGCGTATGTCTCTGAATTAGCCCATTTGTCGGCTGCTTTTCTAGCCAGCCAGTCTGGAGAGCCTTCTTCAAATTCCAATACCTTTTCGCCATTCAGCCAATGCTCAACATGACCATTGTCGTAGACAATTTTCATCTTGTTCCATTGCATGTAAGGGTTTGGTTTTTTGGTTTCTGAAGGTGCATGCATAGCATAGTTAGACGCTACCATTTTGTAAGCTTTTGATTCTGATCTTGAGAACTCATCGTCCAATACTTGCACTTCAGGGCCCGTCACAAAGTCATAGGCATACTCAGGTTTTTCAACCACATGGTAGAAAATACCGCTATTACCTCCTTTGGCAATCTTGTATTCTAGTTCAAACTCAAAGTTGCCATAAGAAGTAGTGGTCATCAGTGAAGTGCTTTTGAAGCCAACATTTTCTTCTCCAATGCCATTGTTACAGGCTATAGCTCCGTCTACAATAGACCATGCATCTGACATGGTATCGCTGTTGTAAGTTTTCCAGCCATTAAAGGTTTTTCCATCGAATAGGCTCACCCATTCTGATTCCGTTTCGGTTGTCTCGGTTGTTTCGGCTTTTTTGCCACCACATGAAGCTACGATGAGGGCAAGAGCCAATAAGTAAAGATTCTGCAATTTCATTTTTAAGGTTTTGCAGAAAGATAATGAATGGAATTGGAAGTAGGAAGTAGCTTTATTTGAGTTCAATGTTTCATGTTTTAAGTTTAATGGTTATGTAAATACCCTGAACCTTAAACTTGAAACTTAGAACTACCTAGGGTCTTCCCAAACCATTCCCAGGTATTCAGAGTGCTCGTTGAAATCGGGGCAGGTATTCATTCCGGCAAATCCACCAAATTGGCAAATAACTTCACAATCGGAATTATATGCTGTAAAAAGCCAGTCAGCATAACCAGAACCCGGATCGAAGATGTAGACCTTTTCTCCTTTATACATATATGCGTTGACCGAAGCCCTATTTGGTTCTCTAACCTTACTATTTTTTACTTCGAACTTAATTTGATCTTCAACGCAAGAGGGGAGTTCGCCTGGAAGGTCAAGGCCTTCACATCCCATAATAAGAAGACATATCAGCAGGCATTTAATAGGAGTTTTCATGATTGACCATTTGCTTTCTTTGACACCAAATCAACGGGTTTGGTTGGAGAAGGCCAGATCGGTTTTTATTAACGTATTGAATTTCAATCGTTTTCAGGGTTTTTGAAAATAATCTGAACCTATCCGAAAGCATAGTGTTTTATTAGTACTATGAGCTACGCAGAAAAGAATACGCATCCAAAAGATAGTATCTTGTCTCATCCTACAGGCCCAAGTCTGGCCAAATGCTCCTTTAGAAGCTAAAATGCTTTTGATATGATTTTCGCTATACCGGGATATGTTACATCTCGGGTTGAAATCTATTGTCATTCAAACAAATCATTCTAATCAATCTAATCATAAATAATTATGAAAGTATTAGTTATTGGGGCCGGTAATATGGGCCTCACCTATGCCAAATCAATAGCCAGTTCGGGTTACCTCAAAAAGGAAGATCTGATGATTTACGATAAGTCGTCCGAACTAAGAGAAACACTTGGCAAGTCTAACGACAATTTTGAAATCTCTGATTCGCTGGAAGAATCCTTACCAATATCAGATATCATTTTTCTGGCAGTTAAGCCATATCACAATGATGGTTTGATGGAAGAAATGGTAGATATGATGGACGATCAGAAGCTGGTCATCTCGATTATGGCTGGTGTTACCATCGAAACCATTCAGGAAGGATTAGGAATTAAGAAGGTAGTTCGAGCCATGCCAAACCTTCCAGCTCAGGTGGGTAAGGGAATGACGTCTTACCTCGCTGCTCCTGAAATTTCAAGAATTGAGTTATGGATGGTAGAAGATCTACTTAATTCAACCGGTAAGTCGGTTAGAGTAGATTCTCAAATGTTTATAGATGCTTCAACAGGTATTTCGGGTAGTGGGCCAGCTTATGTTTTCTACTTTATGGAATCTATGATGGAAGCGGCTAAAAGCATGGGCTTTTCAGATAACGATTCAAAGGTACTCGTGAGCGCCACTTTTGAAGGAGCCATTGAGCTATTCAACCAAAATAAGCTATCACCAAATGGCTGGATGAAGCGTGTGGC
>JABXIP010000453.1 GCA_013373005.1 Cytophagia bacterium
CAGTTGAAACCTTCAGCCAGGATGGATATTATCCATGAATTGTCTGAATTGGGCATTGTTCCAACCAGTATGATGGACATTTCTGATGGCTTGGCCTCTGAGGTACTTCATCTTTCAAAACATTCGGGAGTGAGTTTTGCCGTGTATGAAGACCAACTGCCAATTGATAAGCAGACCTACGATACTGCGGTTGAGTTCAACCTGGATCCTATAACTGCTGTGCTTAATGGTGGCGAAGATTACGAATTGCTGTTTACCATCAAGCAAGACGATCATGCCAAGCTAGACAAGCATAGAGATATCCATTTTATTGGTCATGCACAGGCAATGGAGAAGGGTAATTTGCTGATGACTAAGAACGGAAATCAGATTCCTTTGAAAGCACAGGGCTGGAATCATCTAGCTAAAAATTAAAAAAACAATCAGTGAAAAGCTGAAAAAGCTGGAGACAATAGCTGCATTGAACTTCCGCTCTGGTTTGGCAAAGGGTGTAATACCATAAAGGCCACTTAAAAAGACAATTAAGGCTATAATGTAAATGATTGTTGGGAGAGAACTCATGTAGCGAAACTGACTTTCTCCTTGCTTTTTGAATGAAGGAAATCTGTAGATCAGGCTTTCTCTAAGTTCTAGCATATCTCCAGGCTTCAATACCTCATCAGAAGCTTTTTTCTCAAAGGTCATTTGGTCCGTGGTGATCAAAACATTGTCTAAATCCTGCGGATTTAAGGTTTCCAGCGACTTGTTTTTCACTCCGAGTATAGTGGTGGTTCCTAAGTCATGATGAAGGAATAAGTCGGTAAAAAACGTCATGGAGAATATTAAGGTGACCAGGCAAAACCAAAATGAGGTTCTTTTATTAGCCTCATAATCTGTGTAAAACGTAGAGGCTGAATCGTATCGATAGGAATACTTCCAACTGTTGTCATAAGGTGGCGGCTCAGGTGGTGGAGGAGGTGGTACAAACTCTCTATTGAAGAGAATTCCAATGTCGTATTGATGTCTTAAGTCAGGGTCGCTCAGTACAGAATAGGCCTCATAAAGCTCCTGAAATTCGTCAGTGGCGCGCTCGGAAGGATTAACATCTGGATGTAATTTTCTGGCCTTTTTACGGTAGGCCTTTTTTATGCTCTCAGCCTCAGCATTTTTCTCAACTTGTAATATCTCATAATAGTCTTTAGACATATCTTTAGGCTAAGTAAACGTCATCCCCAACTTCTTATGATGCACGTAAAATTGAAAATATTAAAACTTCAGGCATGAACCCAATTCATTACTTCAACGGCCGCTTTGTTGAAAAGGATCAGATTCACATTTCGGTTGACAATGTTGGTTTTTTGAGGGGTTATGGGGTTTTTGAGTTCTTCAAGGTTTATGGAGAGAAGCCTCTTTTTATGGAAGACCATCTCGATAGATTATTTCGATCGGCTGCGGGAATGAATCTCTCCGTGCCTTTGAGAAAGGAAGAAATTGTAAATATAGTGCACGAACTCATTGCTAGGAATCAGTTGCCTTTTTCTACCATGAAGGTCATTCTTAGTGGGGGAAATTCATCAGATGGATTTACACCTGGAACGCCAGAATTGATCGTCATGAATAGCCCGTTTGCCGATGCTTCTTCTGAGATTTATGAGAAGGGGGCAAGCTTAATGCTTTATCAATACCATCGAGATTTTCCCACCATAAAGTCTTTATACTACGCCACCACGGTTGCTTTGCAAAGTGAGTGGAAGGCCAAGGGGCATATTGATGTGCTTTACCACGATGGAGAGAATATCTCTGAAGTTTCCAGAAGCAATGTCTTCATCTTTAAAAATGATAAGCTAAAAACCAATGTAGATGGTGTGCTGGAAGGAATTACCAGAATGCATGTGCTGAAAGCTGCTGAGAAAGTATTTGATGTCGAGATTGGACAAATTAGTCTTGATCAACTTCTCAGCGCTGATGAGGTTTTCATCACCAGCACCACAAAGAAAGTTCTTCCGATAGTTAAGCTGGATGATCAACTCATTGGTGATGGAAAACCGGGTGATCAGACAAAAAAAATGATCGAAGTTTTCGATCAGTATATTCAGGATTATTTAGGAGGAAATTAGGCGGCTTGCAATTCGTAGCCAATCACATCAAGTAGCATGTCTACAATCTGAACTGGGATTCGCTTCTCCATTTCTTTATAGCGATAGTTGATTACCTGACCATTTTCAAGCTGAAAAGCAATTCTGCCAGTTTGCAGTCTATTTTCGAATATTTGAATCTCTAGGATGGTTTGGTCTATGCCGTTGCTGTAGCTATTGTTGATTCGCCAAGTCACGTTATTACCGATCTCCACCAGCTTGTTGAGCAGGCTTCTAACGGTCTCTTTTTTCTCGTGAAATAGCTGAATCATTTCGGTAACGTTTGCACAATATAATAACAGAACGCTACAGACCTCATTTGGTTTAGTAAATTTTACCTATTGGCTCGAAGAAAACCTTAGTCATCCTCAGGATATGGTACAAATAGGAAGTTGGTGAAGTCGGGTTCTACCACAAATAGACAGCAGAATTCATCTGGGTTCTTATATGCCTTCTTGAAGGCTTCTTCATCTTCAATGAGCTTGCGCTGAACAAACTCATCAATGTAGGTGATGTAGTAATTCCAGTTAGTAGCTAGGTCTTCCTTGCCAATCAACTTCTGACCAATTACAATATCAGTCTTGGAAATTGGAAAGATTGGGAATTCTGAGAAGCCTCTTTTCTTCACCTGATAAGCGGCTTCTTTCAAAGTATCCGACACCACTACAAAATCTTTGGTAATAGTGCCCAGGTATTTACCGTTCAACTCCGGGTCGTTCTGCATGCTGCAAAGTTAAGGGTATGTGTGGAAGTTGGGAAGTTTTCAGGTTGCGAAGTTCAACCTCCCCCAGCCCCTCCTTTTTCAAGGAGGGGCTGGGGTTAGGGCTTGCCGGAAGGGTGTTCATTCGTTCCAAATGTCTTGACCAGCTGTATGATTTGTTCTTTGGCGAAGATTAGTGATCAAAAATATTAAATTGAAGATTCAACCTTGATTAAAAATGAGAACGCGCCTTATCCTTTCTGTAGCTTGTGCTACGTTACTTTCATTCATGCTTCAAGCACAAACTAAAATTCCAGTATGGATCGATCAAATCCCGAACAGGGTTGAATCAGACGAACAGGAAATAGCCGAAAACAATGACATCCTTTGGATATCCAGAATTCAAACTCCTGAGATTGAAATTTATCTTCCTGCCAATAGAAGTAATACCGGAGTTGGTGTGCTGATAATGCCAGGAGGAGGTTATGCAGGGGTAGCTTACGACTGGGAAGGTACTGATATAGCCAAGTGGTTCAACTCTGTAGGCATTGCTGCCTTCGTGCTGAAATATAGAGTACCATTGTCAGCCTCTGTCGAAAACAAGGAGTGGGTTCCATTGCAAGATGCTCAAAGAGCCATGCGAATCATTCGGTCAAGAGCTGCAGAATTTAAGATCGATCCGGCTAAAATTGGTGCCATGGGCTTTTCGGCCGGTGGCCATTTGGCTTCAACCTTAGGGACACATTATGATCAAAAGATTCCTTTCCTGAATGATGCTATTGAGGAGGTCAATGCTAAGCCTGATTTTCTTATGCTCATTTATCCTGTCATTTCTATGAAGGAAGGCCTTACTCATGGCGGTTCTCATGACAACCTAATTGGTAAAGCTCCGAGCCAGGAATTGGTGAATACGTTCTCCAACGAACTTCAGGTGAATGCTGAAACGCCACCCACATTTTTGCTTCACGCCACTGACGATGGTGCCGTTAAAGTAGAAAACAGTCTGGTCTTCTATCAAGCTTTGAGAGATCATCAGGTGCCCGCAGAGATGCACATTTTTCCTTCTGGCGGACATGGATTCGGGTTAGGAATCGGCAATCCTTCATTAGAGCAATGGTCCGGCTTGTTAAATCAATGGATAAAAGGTCTTTGGGTGAAGTAATAGCTTAGCAGCAAATAGAATCAGACTATTGAGATAGAGTTTACCTTATCTGACTTCTGACTTCTGACTTCTGACTTCAACCAACTTTTTC
>JABXIP010000175.1 GCA_013373005.1 Cytophagia bacterium
ACCTCCTCAAAACCAACAGGTCTGTATTTTCGGGCCGAGACAACGAATTTTTCCATTGCCGCAAGATATAAATTTGAGTTAGATGTTCAGAGTTCAAAGTTTAAAGTTTGAGGAAAAAAAGACTTAGAACCACCAAAGGCGCGAAGAGCGTAAAGACCGTGAATGATTTTCATCCCGACCTAAGGAGGGATCAGCCCAGCAATATAGCTTGGCAGATCCTTCGGCTTCGCTCAGGATAAAAAAAAGCCCTCCCATGCCGAGGCTTGGGGGGCGAGTGTGGAGCCGCAGAGATTCGAACTCTGGTCCAGATAAGGAACACTAAGTGCCTTCTACATGCTTATTTGCCGATTAGTTTTCGAGTTTGTAAAGGACAGCAACCACCCTAATCCAAACCTTATTCGCGGTTAATCTTATACCAACATCACGACCCTATTGATACCAGTTCTGCTTTGTGATGTCTCATATTCCCACCCGGCAGAACGTGGGGTGAGAGAGACACATTGCTATCTAATACTAATTAGGCAGCAAGGGCGTATTGTCTTTCGCCAATTAAAAGGATGAAAGTTTTATTTAAGGGAAATACTAACAACTCCCTGCATGCTTACACTTGCATTACACCTACTGTCAATTCCAGTCGGCCCCATAAGTTTTTAGTTTGCCGTATGCAAAAGGATTACAAATGTAAGGGCTTTTTTGTTCCGTGCTAATGGTAATAGCAGCTAGTTGAGATTCTGGATGTTTTTCTTCCTTTCTTGAATGTGGGAAGAAAAATTTCGGAATGACATTCAATTTATAGAGTTGATCCTCTCAAACTCCGCCATTGTCACCATCACCTCCAGTAACTACTCATTCCTCAAAATTTGCGATGGATTTATTCTAGCTGTTTTGATGGTTTGATAGCCAATAGTTACCAAAGTGACTGATATGGCAGCAAGTCCGGCAATGGCCAATAGACTCCACCCGATGTTAATTCGATACTGATAGTCTAACAGCCATTCATTCATAAAGTAGTAGGACAATGGCAGGCCAATCAGAAGTGAAAAGCCAATTAAAATCAGAAGGTCTTTAGAAATAAGGACCATCATTGATGAAATGGATGCTCCAAGCACTTTTCTAATACCAATCTCTTTAGAACGGTTAGCGGCCATAAAGGAGGTAAGTCCGAACATGCCCATGCAAGCGATGAGGATAGCAATGCCGGCAAAGGTGATGAATACCCTTTTGAGTTGAAGCTCGAAACTATACATCTGCTGAAAGCGATCATCTAAAAATTGCGAATCAAATGGCAGCCCGGGATTAAACTCACTAAAGGTGGATTCCATAAATGAAAGCGTTTCTTTCATGTTATTGCCGGAAATTTTAGCCATTCCGAAAAAGATCCGGGAGGGGTTATACAACAAAATGAAGGGCTCTATTTTACGCTCCATCGACATAAAATGGAAGTCCTCGATAACTCCTTGAACTGGCGCTTCAACCTCTGCAATGGTAATGTTCTGGCCTATAGCTTCCTGCGGAGCCCAGTTGAATAACTCGGCCGCAGTTTGGTTGATGATATAGCTCGGTTTTATTCCTGTGGTATCGTATTCACGGAACGGAACAGCCTTTGTATTAAAGTCATCACCAGCTAAGAGATTCATGCCCACCACTTCCATAAAGTCTTTATCAGTGTAGAGGCAATAGATGGCTTCTTCATCACCCAAATTGTTAAGCTTAATTGGATGAGCAGTCCCTACATGTACAGGTGTATTATGGCTAAAACCAACACTTTCAATATTAGGGTTTGTAAGCAAGGTGGATTTGAAGGTTTCGAGCTGATCTCTCATGGCCCAACTGTCGACTATAAAGCGGACAACATGCTCACGATCGAAGCCAATATTTTTGTTCTGAATAAATGACAGTTGCCCGTTAACCACCAAAGTAGCTACGATTAGAAAGGCGGAGATTGAAAACTGAAAAATCACCAGCACTTTTCTTAATTGATTACCATCATTCGAGCTGCTGAATTTTCCTTTTAATACTGCAACTGGCTTAAAATTAGAAAGCATTAGTGCGGGGTAAGAGCCGGCCAATAGTGTGATGATAACACTCAGTGCTAAAAGCTGAATCACCAGTTTAGAGTTTGTAAGCTCGGTAACCGTAAAGGTCTGGTCTGACAAAATATTGAACTGAGGAAGAAGGAAAACTGCCAATCCGAAGGATAGGATCAAGGCAATGATGACGAAGATAAATGACTCGCTTAAAAACTGATAAATAAGCTGCTTGCGTTTGGCGCCAATCACTTTTCTAACACCAACTTCTTTAGCTCTATGCATGGTTCTGGCAGTAGCCAGGTTCACATAATTGACGCAGGCAATGAGTAAAATGAGAGCAGCGACAGACATAAAAATATAGACATACCTGATGTTGCCAGGATTACCTAATTCGTATTGAAGACGCATCTCAGACTGTAGATAAATATCTCCATAGTTTTGAAGCATCAGCGGGATTGGCTCTTCACCTATTACCGATTTCAATTCACTATTGATCAGGTTTCCAGCTTTGGCTTCAAATTGCTTGAGGTCTACACTTGGCGCTAGCTGTAAAAAAGTATAGTAACCATCGTTTGTCCATTGTTCATCTAAAGTCCATGGTACATCGCTCAGTTGTGCCGCGTAGTCCATTTGAATCAATGAGTTTTTAGGAAAAGGAGCTAAAACGCCTGTAATGGTATAGGTTCTTCCGAAAATGGTTAGGGTTTCTCCAATAACATCTGATTTGCCGTATCTGGCAATGGCCTCCTTTTCAGAAATGACCAGTGAAGCCGGGTTGTCGAATAGATGCTCCTTGTCACCATAAAGCAGTGGGAAGGTGAACATCTTGAAAAACGCTGGCTCTAAGTAATGCACATTGGCCATGTAGGTGTTTTGCTTCACCTTGAATGTTCGGCTGCCTAATACAATCAATCGGGCAGATTCAACTATTTCATCTTCAAAACTCCTGTCGAGCAAAGCACCAACCACACTCGGTACGAAAGCTTTTTCACCATCTATAATGCGATAGATTTGGTCTTTATTTTCATGAAAATTATCGAAGCTTAATTGATGCTGAACGTACATGCTGATCAAGATGAAGCTTGTAAGTCCAACCATAAGACCAGCAATGTTAATGAACGAGTAGGCTTTATGCCTTGCAGCATTTCTGAATGCTATTTTGAAATAGTTTTTGAACATGACGATGTTGTTTGTTGAGTTTTGAGAGTTTGGGAGTGTGCGTAGGCGATAACCTCTGATGAATTTGAAAACATTGAGCCAGTAAAGTCTTTTTGCTTTAGGGGTACCATATTTCTCAACATGGAATTCAAAGCGCTCATATAAGTCGCCAAGAATTTCTTCCTGGAATTCATCTTTACAGTAGAATGCGAGAAAACGCTCTGCTAATTTGGGAGGGCCTGCCTTCATTGAATTTTGTTGTCGAATACAAAATCGGGCATTTGCCCCCATAGGTATTGGCGCGCGTCACGTGCTTCAATTAGAGCTTCTTTACCAGTGCTGGTAATTGAGAAGATGCGTTTTCTTCTGCCCCCTCGTTGATCTGAGGCACCACCCATTTCCGATTTCACAAAGCCTTTTTCCTCTAAGCGATACAGAGCTGTGTGCACCGAACTCATGTTGACTGATCGTCCGAGCTCGGCTTCAATTACATTGGTGATAGACATGCCGTAAGCTTGACCATGCTGCACGGCTACTATGAGCAGTACTGTCTCTTCAAATTCACCCAATTGATATTTTCTTGTCATATCTATTAGTTACTGATTCGTAAAACTAATAGAAAATTAATTACTTACCCATTTGTAAAGGTTATTATTTACTCATAATGATTTGAGTAAGTCGAAAGGGATGGTTAATTCGATCTTTTCCACTCTGTCATTGCCACTTTCACTTCACCGTAAGTGTATTTGTTAGCTGATTATCATTAATTTGAATCCTTAATATTTAGGTTTATTTTGAATGAAATATCATTCATTATGGGTTATAATTTGAAATAATGACTGAATTATCATTCATATTGAGTATATTTGATTTTTTATATTATGACTGACTATTCAGTCATAAAGTTATTAAATATCATATAATGAATGATAAATCATACAAAGATTGGTCGTTAATGAGTGATAAGGCTTTGAGTGAGGTGATTGGAGGCTTTGTCAAGCATCATCGTTTGAAGCAGCAAATGACACAGGCTCAGGCGGCAAAGGCCGCAGGTATGAGTAGGTCAACGCTTAGTCTCTTAGAGAGAGGCGAGCCTGTAAATCTTATGAGTTTGATCCAAGTGCTTAGAGTATTAGACCTCCTTTATGTTATGGAGGCTTTTCAAATGAAAGAGGAAATTAGTCCCTTGGCCTATGCAAAAATGAAAAAGAAGCAAAAACAACGGGCAAGAGTAAATAAAGTAGAAGAACCTAAGGAGGATCTGGGATGGTAGATGTTGCCGAAGTAAAGATATGGGGGCAATTAGTGGGGGCAGTTCGATGGAATGAATCTTCTGGCTTAGCAAGCTTTGAATACGCTCCTGTTTTTCAAACGAAAGGATGGGATTTATCACCAATTAAAATGCCCATTCGCAGTGGTTCCCAGATTTATAGCTTTCCTGAACTCAAAAAAGGTAAAAATGAAGATTACGATACTTTCAAAGGATTACCTGGTTTACTGGCCGATTCGTTACCGGATCGCTATGGTAACCAGCTCATGAATGTTTGGTTGGCACAAAGAGGGAGACCAGAAAATAGCATGAATCCGGTAGAGCAGCTCTGCTTTATCGGAAAGCGAGGAATGGGGGCACTGGAGTTTGAACCTGCTCAGTTGCCGTCTAGACAAGGAAGCTCGCAAATTGAAGTCGATTCTTTGGTGGAAGTAGCGCGAAAGATGCTCTCTCAGAAGAAGGGTTTTGAAGCCAACCTCTCTGAAGATGAGCAACAGGCTCTTCAACAAATACTAAGAGTAGGAACCTCCGCTGGAGGTGCGAGGCCTAAGGCAATAATCGCCTATCATCCTGAAACAGGCAATGTAAGGTCTGGCCAATTGAAGGCACCTGAAGGATTTGAACACTGGCTCTTGAAATTGGATGGCGTGAGTGATGCACAATTTGGAGAAAGTAGTGGTTGGGGAAGAATAGAGTATGCCTATTATTTGATGGCGACCCATTGTGGTATTGAGATGATGGAATCAAAGATGCTGGAAGAAAATGGCAGGGCACATTTCATGACTAAAAGATTTGACAGGGAAGGTAACAATACCAAGCATCATGTGCAGACGCTCTGTGGTATTCAGCATTATGATTACAACCAGAGAGGAGCTTTCAGTTATGAGCAAGTATTTCAAACCATGCGCCAACTTAGGCT
The DNA here is from genome assembly GCA_013373005.1 of Cytophagia bacterium. Taxonomy (GTDB): domain Bacteria; phylum Bacteroidota; class Bacteroidia; order Cytophagales; family Cyclobacteriaceae; genus Roseivirga. The sequence goes on from JABXIP010000175.1 coordinate 5,378, forward strand.
GACCTACCCTGAGGCTGAGCAAATGTTCAGGCGAATGGCATTCAACATCATGGCCAAGAACTGCGATGATCACACCAAGAATTTTGCTTTTATATTGAAGAAGGACGACCGGTGGAGGCTGGCTCCAGCTTATGATATCTGTTATGCCTACAATCCTGATAATTTTTGGCTGCATAATCAGACCATGCGCTTAAGAGGCAAGCAGGATCATTTTACAAAAGAAGATTTGTTGAGTATAGGCAAAGAGAACAATATCAAAAAGGCGGCTCAAATTATTGAACAGGTTCAAGACTCAATTAATGATTGGCCTCAATTTGCAATGGAGGCTGGTTTAAGTGATGCTAAAACAAAAGCCCTGCAACGTTCCTTTCCCAAACTCTAAAAAGGTGTCACTTTTCCTTTTGATGCAGTCTCTTCCACTCCGTCATCGCCACTCGTACTTCTCCATAGGTATATTCATCGCCTAGCTGGTTTTTTATTTCTGTGAGGCTGGTGGTTTCCGGAGTGATCAGGCTGATGATGTTTTTGAGCTTTTGCTCATCTACCAGATCAGTGGCTTTTACTTCTCCGGTTTCAATGTATTTACAGAGGTGACCCTCAACGGTGGAGGAAACCAGACCCCTTTCCTCGGCAATTTCTTCAACAGTCTTGCCTTTTTTGTAAAGCTCAAAGCTTATTTCAGCTGTTGGGGTTTTGTCTTTCTTCTTTTCCGTTTTAGGAATGATCACTTCTTTCAACACATCCTGAACATCTTGCTTGGTGAGCGATTTACCCTCAGCCATGAATTGAATGCAAAGACCGGCTCTGAGCAAGGCCATTTGTTTGTTGAAGAGTAATTCGGAAAGCTCTTTCAGTTCCTTTCTATAAGTCTTTAGCCTGGTTTTGTCTTTCAGGTTTTTGTCGTGTGTTTTAATGGCATCATAGGCTGTCATCAGAATTGGCGCAAAGTATTCCTTGGCCTTTTCAACTCTTTCGGCCAAGAGCTTCAAATCCCGATCCTGATGAATGATGGTGTAAGCCTGGCTTTGGAAGCCCTTGCCTACCTTCACCAAGGGTAGCAATGGCTCAACCAATCCGTTGGTCCACTCCTGAAACTGCTGCTTAAGCGAACGATTTTCCTGCTTATCGAAGCTTGTGATGTGGCTTTTAAAAGCTCTCACCAACTCATCAAAATCGAAGTGTCGGCAAATGAGTTGAAAGAGGTATTCGTTTCGATCACTGGCTAGTCTGTCTGAAAGCTCATCCAGCGATGGTTTGGCTTCAGAAAACTCTCGCATGGAGCTGGATATGTCGAAACCGTCTGTCGGTATTTTGGAGGAAAGCACCAGTCCATCCAGTGAAGTCAATCTGGAAAGTGCCACATAAACCTGACCTTGAGTAAAGGCTCCAGAGAGATCTAGAATGGCCTTTTCAAAAGTGAGGCCCTGGCTCTTGTGTACTGTTACTGCCCAGGCAAGCTTTAGCGGGAAGTGAGTGAAACTTCCCAGAATTTTCTCATCTATCTCATTGGTGTCTTTATTGAGTGTGTAGCGCTTGTTTTCCCAGGTATACAAAGGAACGGGTACTTCATCGCCATTCTCAAACTTCACCTTAATGGATGTTGTGCTAAGAGATGAGACTACCCCAATCTTTCCGTTAAAGAATTGCCCATCACCGCTTGGGTCGTTCTTAATGAACATTACCTGAGCTCCTTCTTTCAGCACCAATTCCTCGGGAACAGGATAGGAGTTTTCAGGAAAGTCCTGGCTGATTTCTGCCTGAAACGAATGACTTTTGGTATCTAATGCCCCCAGTCGCTCCGTGTTAATATTATCGGCCTTGCGGTTGTGAGTGGTCAGGTGAATAAAGCCCTCTGCATCAGCTTCACTAAGCTCCGGCTTATAGAACTGATTGAGAAAGTTGATGTCCTCAGCACTTTGCTTATTCTCCCTAAATCGGTTGAGTATGGCAATGAATTGATCATCACTCTGACGGTATATTTTCTCTAATTCAACATGTATAAGGGGTTGACTAGATAGCGCTTTAGCTTCAAAGAAATATGATGAGCTGTAATAGGACTTCAGGATATTCCATTCATCATCTTTTACCACTGGGGGTAGTTGAAGCAGGTCACCAATAAATAGAATTTGAGCTCCACCAAAGGGAACATCTTTTCGTTTTCTCAGGTAGCGCAGCATATGGTCAATGCAGTCGAGCAGATCGGCTCTCAGCATACTTACCTCATCAATAATGAGCAGTTCCATTTCCTGAATTAGCTGCCTTTTTGAGCTATTGAATCTGAGGTTAGAAAAGAGATTGTAAAGGGTGGTGAACTGGGTATTTACATTTGGTGGAACAACTCTCTCAGGAATAAATGCCCCGAATGGAAGTTGCAACAAAGAGTGTAGGGTAACCCCTTGCGCATTGATAGCTGCAATGCCTGTTGGGGCAGCCACAATAGTTTTTTTATGAGTATGCTCTACAATATGCTTGAGAAAGGTGGTTTTGCCGGTACCGGCTTTGCCGGTAAGGAAAACGTGCCTGTCGGTGGTATTGATGAAATCGGCAGTGAGTTTCGCTATGTCACTTAGCTCGTATTGCATTTGTTTATTGATTCAATTTAAAGAGGATGTTTTAAAAAAACACACCTAATGACCCGGTTCAATAAAAATCGTGTTGGGTATTTTTTCTAGATTACAAATATGAAAAAGAACTCTAGCCTACTGGCAGCATTCATCGTTTTTCTGGTCTTTTTTATTGCTGCAGTCATTTACACACTTCTGTATTAAGTCAATTACCTTTGCTGAATGAAATGCTCTTCAGGAAAATATCAGTACATGTCTGAGGATTTGGCAGAGACCGCCCTAATTGATCAGCATATCTACAAAGGCTTCCTTCCTCATGAAGGACCACAGAATGTGTACGAGTGTCAGGTTTGCGGTTACTGGCATCTTACCTCAAAGGCCCCAGAGCAAAACGCCAGACTTACAGAAATGATAGAATCCGGAGAAATGAAACGCAAACAGGAAGCTAGCAAATGGGAGCGAGGATTTTGAGTTCCTTTTTTGGATTATCCTTACTTTCGGGACTTGTTTTAGGAAAAGCTCAATCATGAAGAAAATCTTAACCTTTTTGCTCTTAACAATTACTTTATCGGTTTTCAGTCAGGAAGAAGAAAGACCTCATACTGCTGCTGCCAATGTAAAGGTTATTGAAACACCTCTGCACTTTCCTCGAATTGATAGGGAGCGCCAGATCCGGATTTACCTTCCTCCCAATTATTCAGCAACCAAGAAGGACTACGAGGTGCTTTATATGCACGATGGTCAGAATCTCTTTGATGACGCTACTTCATTTGTAGGCGAATGGGGAGTAGATGAGGTTTTGAATGAGCTTTATAAAGAAAAAGGCCTCGAGCTGATTGTTGTAGGTATAGACAATGGCCAACAGCACAGAATGCTGGAATTAACTGGTTGGGATCATGAAAAGTATGGAAAGGCAGAAGGCAAGGAGTACATGAACTTTATTATAAGAGTAGTAAAGCCCTATGTCGATGATCATTACAGAACTTTAAGCTCTTGGGAACACACAGGAATTATGGGCAGCTCCATGGGTGGCTTGATTTCTCACTATGCCATGTTTCAATATTCAGGATACTTCAGTAAGGCTGGAATTTTTTCACCGAGCTATTGGTATGGAGAAGGACCGTTCGAACAGGTAAAGAAGCTGAAGCTGGCCCCGGAAGCAAAGCTATTTTTGTATATGGGAGGTAAAGAGGGAGATATGATGGTCGATAATTTCAATAGAATGATCGACCTGCTGAAGGAGGAAGGTTACTCAGACCAAATTCGAACTAAGATTACTCCGGAAGGAGAGCACAAGGAGCCGTTTTGGAAGGCCGAGCTGAAGGAGGCACTTCTTTGGCTTTACAGTAAATAGCTCTGGGTTCCATTAGGTACAACGATCTATTATATTTGCGCAGATTTAAATTATCATGATTTTTAGAATCATTGCTTCATTGCCACGATGGCTGGTTTATATCATTGCGGATTTCCTGTGGTTCTGGGGCTATAAGGTTTTCGGATATAGACGAAAGGTAATCCAAGGAAATATTAAGGCTTGCTTTCCTGATTTTTCTAAAGCAGAAGTGAAGAAGACTGCGAGTGCTTTTGCCAGACAGTTTTTCCAGGTTCTGGGGGAGGCTATTTTTTCTTACAAGTTCAAAGAGGAAGACTGGAAGGATAGGATAGTGATTGAAAATGCGCGAAAAGTAAAGGAATATTTAAAGGAGAATAAGACTGTTTTGGTAACCTATGGGCACACAACTAATTGGGAGTGGCCATTGGTTTCAATGGGGCAACTGCTCAAGGTAGATATGGACTTTCTCTATAAGCCCATGGAAAATAGTTCTGTTGATAAAACATTACTGGAATTCAGAGAGAAGCATGGGGCTAAAGGATTGCCTAAGGATAATGCCATTAGGCACATTCTGAAGAACAGAAATAAGCCAAGACTAATAGGTATGGTTGGAGATCAGATTCCTGCTCGGGGTACTGATAAAGTATGGCTCGATTTTATGGGCAGAGAAACGGCCTTTTATACCGGCCTAGAAAAAATAGCAGTAGCTACACAAAGCCCGGTTTTCTTTTTGGAGGTGATAAGAGTAGGGAGGGGTAAATATCAATATACTTTTAAAGAAATCGATTCGCCACCTTATGCCAAAGACCACACGGGTATTATAGAAAAATATGCCTCATGCATAGAAGATAATATCCGAAAGCAGCCTGAAGGGTATCTATGGTCTCACAAAAGGTGGAAGTACACTAAAGCAGAAGATCCTACTCTAAAAGAAAATATTGATCTGTAGTACTCTTAAAGAACTATATAATTAAACAACACGTTGCATCTACTCACTCAATTGCCTCAATGATTTTTGTAAAGCTGGCTTCTTACCTTCCTTTTTGGTGGGTGTATTTCTGGTTCAGAATGACAGCCTATTTTAGCTTTTATGTGCTGAAGTACAGAAGGGCGGTGGTTCATCATAATATCAAGAACTCTTTTCCTGAATTGTCTGATAAGGCGCGACTAAAAATTGAGAAGCGATTTTATCTCCAGTTTATGGAGGTGTTTGCCGAGATGACCAAATCTTACAGTTTTAAAAAGAAGGATTGGGAAGAGAGATGCAAAATCACCAATCCAGAAATCCTCACAGCTCATCTTGACAAAAAGGAGCCTGTATTACTCATTTCTGGTCATGTTACTAACTGGGAGTGGCCCGCTCATTCCATCAGTAGTCAAATGGACTACCCTATGGAGTTTCTATACAAGCCTTTGAAGAGCAAAAAATACGAGTCTATTGTGCATCAGCTTAGGACTAGGCATGGGGGTGTTCCAATTACCAAGGACAATGCTTTGAGAGAGATTGTTAGGAGAAAGAAGGTTCCGCGGATAATTGGTATTGTGGGAGATCAGGTTCCCAGCATTGGTACCGAAAAAGTATGGGTTGAGTTTCTAAATCAAGAATCTGCATTTTATAGCTCACCTGAGCGTATTGCCACAGCTGTTAACTACCCGGTCTATTTTTGCGATGTAGTGCGGGTTTCTAAAGGTCATTATGAAGTAACTTTTAAGCCCATCGCTGCGCCACTATATTCTGACGATCCGGGAATAGTCACGAAGTATGCAGAAATGCTTGAAGAGTCAATTCGGAAAAGTCCATCAGATTACCTTTGGTCTCACAAACGTTGGAAGTATACCAAGGAAGACGAAAAGCGAATCTTAGGCTAATCATTCATCTCTCAATATCTCTGAAGGGTTTTGCTTGGCAGCATTCAAAGAGTGAACGCCAATGGTAAGCCAGGCGATAGCCACAGAAACTAACCCTACTAACATAAATACCCATACTTCAATAGGTGTTTTGTAGGCAAAATTGGCCAGCCAATTCTTAATAAAGAAGTAAGCCAAGGGGCTGGCAATTACAATTGAGATAATAATTAGCAGAGAGAATTCTTTGGTGAATGAAACAATCAATTGCTTAACCGTAGCTCCCAAAACCTTTCTAATGCCCAACTCTTTCTTACGTTGTTCTGAGGCAAAAGCACTTAATCCGAAAAGCCCTAAACAAGCAATGGTAAGAGCCATAGCAGTGAAAATATTTAGTATCTGTCCCATTTGCTGTTCCGTTCTAAAGTTGGCCTCGAATAGCTGATCCATAAATGAATATTCAAATGGAACTGAGGCGTCTATTTCTTTGAGACTGGCTTCAATATTTTTCAGGCTTCTTTCAAGAGCCGGTATATCATTGACTATTTGCGAGTTCAGTCTAACAGACAAGTAATTCTTACCAATATCGTACATGAAGTCGTTTTCCTCATTAATGATAAGCAAAGGTCCGATTTCAAAGCGTACGCTATTGAAGTTAAAATTCTCTACCACACCAATTACTTCAAACAACGCTTGAGTGCTGTTGGGGAAGGTGATGTGCTGACCTATGGGTGAATTTTCAGGATTGATAGGGAACTCCCAGCCCAAAGTTTTTACTGCTTCGGCATTAAGAATGACCTTGTATTTATCTGTGCCACGACTTTTATCGAAGTTTCTACCTTCAATAAAGTGAAGGTTCAGCAGGTTGACGTATTCTTCATTAACTCTGATTCTGTTAAGTGTTACAGCTTCTGTATCGGGACCATAGGCCTTGTATTTGTCTTCGTTCCAAACTTCCGGTGGGGTAAGGTCAGATACTCCGGCTTCTTCAAAGGCTGAGTTGCTAATGAGCATAGACTGTAAGGTTTGCTGCTGCTCATGACTTAGCATTTCCATGTTGTGCACCTGAAGGATGTTTTCTGAATTGAAGCCCAGATTCAAATTGGACACATAGTTCAGCTGTTTTTGCACAAAAAAGGTGGCAATTATTAGTGCCACAGATATGGTGAATTGAACAATTACCAAAGTGTTTCTCAGCATACTCCCTTTGAAACCAGTGCTGAGTTTGCCCTTCAATACTTTGATTGGGCTGAAAGAAGACAGGTAGAAAGCAGGGTAGCTTCCAGCAGCAATGCCCAGCAGCAGAATGAATCCGGCTATAATTCCTAAAGCCATTGGGTCATTGGCATATTCATATAAGCTCAGGTTAGTATTGGCAATGAGGTTAAAACCATCCAATGAAATCTCGGTTACCACCAAGGCAATAACTGTACTCACCGCTACATATAGCACTGACTCAAAGATGAATTGCTGAATGAGTGTTCGTTTTTCTGAGCCTAATACTTTTCTAATGCCCACCTCTTTGGCTCTTCCGGCTGACTTGGCGGTAGAAAGGTTCATAAAGTTGATGCTGCACAAGAGGAGAATGAGTACGCCAACGGCTGTGAAGATCTGTATGTACAATATGTTTCCGCTAGGCCCGATTCTATTGCCTGAAGTTGGTGTATGGATATATACTTCACTTAAAGGCTGAAGCTCCAGTGTCCATTCTTTCTCGCCTATATATTCCTCATAGGTCTGACCAAATACATTCTGAATTTCCTGTTTGGCCCATTTAGGAGGAATGGATTGAATTTTAGCTTCAAGCTGATCTACATCTACTCCTTCAGCAACCAGTCCATATGTGACAAAGGTTGTCCAAATCCATTGGTGTTGACGCTGCTTTATATGGTTATAAGATTCCATGGAAAGTAGTATGTCGAATTGTATATGAGAATTCAGAGGGATATCTTCAATGACGGCCGTTACTCGAAATGGCTTTCCTTCGCCTGCCTGATTTACGACTAAGGTTTTTCCTACTGCTTCTTCGGTGCCGAAATATTTGGTGGCCGTCTCTTGGGTGATGACCATATTGCCCGGTAAAGCCAAGGCCTCTCCTAAGTTTCCCTCCTCAGCTTTAAAATCGAAGATTTTGAAAAAGTTTTGCTCGGCTATGAAAGCATTATTTTCAGTAAAAGAAACCGGGTTACCTGCATCTGGTCTATAGCTCACAGCAACTTCTCCAGGAGTATGAACTCGTGTTACTTCCTCGAATTCGGGTACATCAGACCTTAGAGCAATGGCCAGATTGGGGCCGGTAGAAGCAAAAGACTCGTTCCAATCACCCCAGATCATTGGTTGATTGACCCGATAGATTCTATCTCGCTTTGAATGGAAGTTGTCATAGCTATACTGATCCAGCACATAAAGAGAGATGATTACCGTGGCGGTAATCCCAATGGTTAACCCTAGAATATTGAGGAGGGCAAATTGTTTGTGTCTGATGGCATTGCGCCAGGCAATGGTGAACATGGTTCTGAGCATAGCTGAATGTAATAAGTTCGACCTTACTTAGCCAAGGAGTGTGCCAAACAAGAACAAGCCTAAACAGGCTTTATCGGCATGTTCGGGCTCGTGGATTTTATAAATCTGTTCTTTGAAGGACGTTGGTGTTCGCTGGCGGTCGGTTAACAAAAATGCCACACCTTTTGGGCATGGCATTCAAATATCAATTTGGAGTTAAGTTTTACTTGCTCAATAACTCTGTGCTTCTCTTAATGAAATCTGTTAATGACTTGCCTTCGAGTAAACCTTGAGACAGCATAGCAAGGTCAATAGCCTGTTTAGCCAGACCCTCTTTGGCTTCATCTCCATCAGACTTCAATATTTTATCAGCCAATGGGTGGTTACCATTTACAGACACATCATAAGTATCAGGCATGGCGCCAAACATATTGAAGCCTCCGCCTCCTGTAGCCTGCATTTCCTTCATTCTGCGCATAAACTCAGACATGGTGATGGTTACAGGAGCATCATCCGGAGAAAGTGCTTCAACTTCTACCTTAAAGTTTTCATTGCCAATTGATTTAGCAAATACACCCTTCAGACTTTCTTTTTGTTCGTCTGTGAGAATGAGTTCTCTCTTCTCGTCTTTATCGATAAGCTTATTCAGGTTGTCAGAGTCAACACGCTTAATCTGTGTTTTCTCCAGCTTCATTTCCATGTGGTTGATGAAGTGGCTGTCGATAGGAGAGTCCAAAATTAACACATCATAACCTTTGTCTTGAGCGGCATTGATAAAGGCATCTTGCTTGGCTGGGTTATTGGCATACAACCATACTTTATTGCCGTCTTTATCGGTTTGATTGGCCTCAATATGTGCTTCATATTCTTTTAAGGTGAAGCACTTACCTGCCGTGTTTTTCACCAAAGCATAATCTGTTGCTTTCTCATAGAATTTCTCTTCCGAGATCATTCCATACTTCACAAATAGCCCAATGTCGTCCCACTTCTTCTCGTACGATTCTCTCTCTTTCTTGAAGAGTTCACCCAACTTGTCTGCCACTTTTTTAGTGATGTAGGTGTTGATCTTCTTCACATTTCCATCAGACTGAAGGTATGAACGAGATACGTTCAAAGGAATGTCTGGAGAGTCGATGATACCGTGTAGCAGCATCAGGAACTCAGGAACAACATCCTTCACCTCATCGGTAATGAATACCTGACGAGAGTACAGCTGAATTTTATTCTTCTGCATTTCGAAGTCGTTCTTCAGCTTAGGGAAGTAAAGAATTCCGGTTAGCTCAAACGGATAGTCAACATTCAGGTGAATCCAGAATAGTGGATCTTCAGAGAATGGATAAAGCTCTTTGTAGAATGAGAGGTAATCTTCATCTGTCAGATCTGAAGGCGACTTGGTCCAGATAGGAGCGGTATTGTTAATGATGTTGTCCTTCTTAACTGTCTTCCACTTCTTCTTGCCCTCTTTGTCTTCACCATCTTCTACAGATTCTTCTTTCTCACCGAATTTCACTTCGATAGGAAGGAATTTGGCATACTTATCTAGAATGCCCTGAACTCTGCTATCTTCTAAGAACTCTTCAGAGTCTTCGTTGATGTGCAGGGTAATGGTTGTACCTCTTGTCTTTCTCTTTCCTTCTTTGATCTCGAACTCTGTGCTACCATCACAAATCCATTTGGCAGGCTCTGCACCTTCCTGATAGCTCAATGAGTCAATTTCAACCTTGCCGGCCACCATAAAGGCAGAGTAGAAGCCAAGACCGAATTTACCAATGATCTCTTTGGCATCTCCGGCATCTTTAAACTTCTCAACGAATTCAGTAGCGCCTGAAAAAGCAATCTGGTTGATGTACTTTTTAATCTCCTCCGCAGTCATACCAATACCGGCATCTTTCACGGTAATGGTTTTCTTCTTTTTGTTTACCTCTACCTCAACTCTGGTTTCACCAAGGTCTCCAGTGTATTCACCTAGAGAGGCTAATCTTTTGATTTTTTGCGTGGCGTCTACCGCATTTGAGACTAATTCTCTCAAGAAGATTTCATGATCTGAATAGAGAAACTTCTTGATGATCGGGAATATGTTCTCGGTATGTATCGAGATTGTACCTTTCTCTTGCATAACGTTCTGTCAGTTTTTTTTACAAGAAGCCTAAAAGTCAAAGTCCATACCAAGACAGAAAGAGTGACAGGCTGGCAGTCTATTATTTTATCACTGTCTTTTTGCAACCTAGTATTCAATCAGAGTGTCTCCATTATGGATTAAAACAAACCTTGCAGTAAGAGCATAGGTAATGGTTTGTTGTATTAATTTTGAACCCATATTAAAAAGAAGAAGATGAAGAAGTGGATTGCGGGAATTGCATTGTTGAGTTTGTTTGGATGTTTAGGAGAAGATGACACCCCTCAATATAATCCTATTGAGCAGTTGGAAGTAGATATAGCCGCTATTGAGCAGCATTTAACCGCTAACAATATTACCACAGTAGAAGATGAGCAGACTGGTATCAGATATATTATTCTCGAGGAAGGTAACGGAATGGACCCTACCGATGGAGATGTGGTATTGGTGAATTACGAGCTCTACAATTTTGAAGGCGATTTGCTAGATACAAACGTAGAGAGTGTTGCTGTAGATGGTGGCATACATAATGAAGAAAGAAACTACCAACCGCTACAGTTTCAATTGGGAACCAACGGACTTATTCCTGGCTTTCAAAGATCTACACTTTTGTTGTCAGAGGAAGGTAAAGGAGATTTCTATATTCCTTCAGTTTGGTGCTACCAAAACTATGGTTCTGCTAACATAGGTCCCAATGAAAACCTAAGGTTCATTATAGAGCTTGTTAAGGTGAATCCTTAATAGTTTATGAAATTTGAATAGAGAAAGCCTGGCTCAAGAGTCAGGCTTTTTTGTTGAGATTGATTACTTTAAGTGACTATTTAACTAAAGCCCAATAAACCATGTCAATCACTTCTACCCTCATTATTCTTCTTTTGATTTTTATTCTATTGCTAGCCATTGTGTATTTGCTGAAAAGCTTTATCAACTCCAGCGTATCAGCCAATGAAGCCATTTTGGCCGAGTTGAGAGAAATTAAAAAGCATCTGAGAAAAGAAGACTAACGAATTCTATCTACGCTCTTTATCAGTTTTTCATCCTTGCGGATAAAGCGGTTGGCAATGATGTTCATAAGCATAGCTCCTGCAGGTAGGTAGAATCCTAGAGAGATGGCGCCTTGCCCGTCAATCAACCCTTCATATTGGTAGATTTTGTAATAGCTAATTCCCAAAGTGGCTGCCATAATAAGTGCATTCAATGCACCCAGCTTCATTTGGTTAAGCCTGTTTTTGAATTGGAGTATTGAAAAAATGGCGATCAACGCGGCAACAATAGTCAGGGCGCCAATGTACCAAGTGCCATCTTCTCTCAGAATGCTGTCATCCGAGAGGTCGGTTAGAGTACCGGCTGTGTCCACAACTTTCATTTTCAGAGTAGTAAGAGTTACCACCTTAGAGTCATCTGCGCTTTTTTCGCCCCAGATATAATAGGCATTAGTCATTCCCATTAAAACGGCTACTCCAAGTAGAAAAAGAGTTTGGATACGTTGAATCATGATTTCCTCAATTTTTGGGCAAATATAGCAAACCAATTCACGATTGCTGATTTTGGGTTTATGATTTAAGCCTTGTCTTCCCTGCTTTGGATTAAAATCAGTTAATTCGCACTGTCATTTTTAATCGACCTTATCGGAATGCGCTTTTTTCTGGATGTTTCTTACAATGGAGCGGCCTATCATGGATGGCAAAGGCAGGCCAATGCGCATACTGTTCAGGAAGAGATTGAGAATGGGCTTTCTAAGATTTTAGGAGCAGAAACTGCCATCACGGGCAGTGGAAGAACAGACACCGGAGTTCATGCCAAAATGCAAATGGTGCATTTCGACACCGAAAAGGAAATGGAACCGGCTCAGATTCAGTACAAACTCAATAGTATTTTACCTGATGATATTTCGGTGAATAACTGTCGACCTGTTCAGCCGGAGGCTCATGCTCGTTTCGATGCTCGGGAACGAGGATATCATTACTTCATCAATCCCAATAAGAACCCTTTTTTGGTTGGAAAGAGCTATTATTTCAATCATCAGCTAGATGTGGATCTCATGAATGAAGCTGCAGAAAAGCTATTGGGCAGGCAGGATTTTGAGAGCTTTAGCAGGGTGAAAACAGAGGTGAACAATTTTATCTGCGAAATTTTTACCGCCAGATGGTATTGGGAGAACGATCAGCTGATTTTTAACGTTAGGGCAAACAGGTTTTTACGCGGAATGGTTAGGGCATTGGTCGGAACCTTGTTGGAAGTGGGGCGCGGGAAACTTACTGTTGAAGAATTTGTTAGTATCATTGCTGCAAAAGACAGAACCAAAGCCGGTAGAGCGGTGCCACCTCACGGGTTGTATCTCAGTGAGGTAAACTATTCAGACGAGATTTACATATAGCATTGGAAAAGGAAAAAGTAAAAGCCAAGAGCGGTAATGTAGTGGATTTTAAAGTGTTGAAACGCTTGTTTCAATATGCCAGACCCTACATGAAGCAATTCTATCTACTGGTGTTCCTGACCATATTTTTGGCCATATTGATGCCAATTAGGCCTGTTCTGGTTCAAAAGGCCATTGATGAATATGTGCCCAATGGAGATTACGATGGTCTTGTGCTAATGATCACCATACTCATAGGTCATCTCATTGTTTTAGCTGTTGTCCAATACTCTCACACTTATCTTTCCGGTTGGGTTGGGCAGACCATCATTAAAGACATTAGAACCAAGCTCTTTAATCACCTAATTAGGCTAAAGCTGAAATTCTTCGATCAGACACCTATTGGCAGACTGGTTACCAGAAATGTATCTGATATTGAAACGCTTTCCAATGTATTCAGTGAAGGGATAGCAGCGCTTATCGGTGACTTGCTTCAGCTGGTTTTCCTAATGGGCTTTATGTTCTACCTGGACTGGAAGTTGACTCTGGTGAGCCTTTCAACTTTGCCTCTTCTTATCTTCAGTACTTATGTGTTCAAGGAGAAGATCAAGGTTACCTTCAATGAGGTGAGAAATGCCGTTTCCAACCTCAATTCCTTTGTTCAGGAACATGTTACCGGTATGAACATCGTGCAGATTTTCAATGCCGAAAAGCGCGAAATGGATAAGTTCAAGGAGATTAACCGAGAGCATCGGAAGGCTCATATTAGATCTGTATTGTACTATTCCATCTATTTCCCAGTTGCAGAAATTATTCAGGCCATTGCCATAGGTATGGCAGTGTGGTATGGTGCCCGAGGCATATTGGTAAATACGAGTGCCGGGCCGGGTGTAATCATCGCCTTTATCATGTACATCCAGATGTTCTTCCGTCCGATCAGAATGATTGCCGATAGGTTCAATACCCTACAGATGGGAATTGTAAGCTCCAACAGAATATTCGACCTTCTCGACAATAATGAGCATATGAGCGATGAAGGAGATTATGCTCCTGAGGAGATTCGTGGTGACGTTGAGTTCAACAAAGTGTGGTTTGCCTATAACGATGAAGACTATGTATTGAAGGACATTTCTTTTAAGGTTAAGGAAGGTGAAACCATTGCACTGGTAGGGGCCACAGGGGCTGGTAAATCTTCCGTTATCAATTTGCTTTCCAGGTTCTATGAGATCAACAAAGGGGAGATTTTGGTTGATGGTGTGAACCTGCATGAATACGAGTTGAGTGCCTTGAGGAGGCATATTGGTGTAGTTCAGCAAGATGTGTTCTTGTATTCCGATACCATTAGGCACAACATCACTTTGGGCAACCCTGATATTTCTGATGAAAAAATTGCTCAGGCAGCAGACATTGTTGGTGTGAAAAAGATCATTGATCGTCTGCCTGGCGGCTATGACTACAATGTAATGGAGCGTGGCTCAACTCTTTCCGTTGGTCAGCGTCAGCTAATCTCATTTGTAAGAGCCATGGTTTACGATCCGAAAATCATCGTGCTGGATGAAGCGACTTCATCGGTAGATACAGAAACTGAGGAGATGATTCAGAAGGCTATTGAAGTACTGATGAAGGGCAGAACCTCCATTGTGATTGCTCACAGGCTTTCAACCATTCAGGGAGCTGATAAGATTATTGTACTCGACAAAGGAGAAATTAAGGAAGTAGGAACGCATCAGGAATTGCTTGAAAAGGACGGATTCTACTCCAAACTGTATAACATGCAATACAAAGAAGTAGCTGCAATATGAGTAAGAAGGGAAAAGTAATTGCTGGCCTGGTGGCCTTTGTATTTATTGTTGGTGCCTATTTTTATCTCGGTGGTTTGAACAAAGTGGAATACTCTGTCGAAAGAGTTTCTGACTATAATTTAGTAGGCGTACACTTTCAGGGAGAAGGTGATAGCAAAGAGATTGAAGAGGCCTTTTTTACGGCCAAGGAATATATCGAATCAGGTAAACTGAAGGGTGTTTTAACCCTTGTGCATTACAACGATACTACTTTGGCCGATGAAGAGCTGAAGATGTTCATAGGCATCAAACTGGAGACTGGTACATCTGATTTGCCGGCTAACTATGAGAGGTTGACTATTCCTGCTTCCAATTCAGTACGAGCTCAAGTTGAGGCACATAATGTTGTGATGCCCAGCCCGACAACTATTGAAGCAAGACTAAGAGAAACCGCAAAAGAAGCGAGGCTTGAGCTTCAAGATTTCACTATTGAACAGTACGTTTCCGAAAATCTACTGGTCATCGATATGCCGGTTAAGTAGGGAATTGGTGAAGTGGGTGGTTAGTGAATTAGTCTGAGAAATCATCCAATCAACAAATTCCCTAGTTCCCCAATTTCCTATAGCTATGCGCCAGCATAGACAATACATTCCCAAAATGCTCGATTTTCTCCATGGTTTCATCGGGAATTTCTTTGCCATTCATTCTGGCCAATAGTAATCCGAAAACCCCATTGAGGCAAGCTTGTACAGGGTTGTTAACCAATCCCTCAGAAGCTTGAATGCTTTCTCTAATGGCAGGTCTGGCTGCATTGAATATGGCTCCGTAATCCTCATCTTCAACTAGAAGCTTCATGCTTAAATCCGAGAGTTTCTGCACTTCATCCTGAACGTAAGAAAGGTGACCTTCCTTTTCAAGCCCCTCAGACTTCATCTGTCCAATTACTTCTGTATACCATTTGAGCTCCTCTTCTCTTTTCTCCTCACTCATTTTTTCATCAGGAATATTCCCGAAAACATGGATTTTGATTTTCTCAATATCGAAATCAAAATTTCTGATGAGCATTTCGGACTGATAAATATAAATGATGTACTCAGATATATTCTCCTGCTTTTTCTTATCGGCCAATAACATGGTTGCAAAAATAGTCGATCAATTCTTTAGGCCAACAATCATCACCACAGGATTGTCATCGGGCTTCATATCACCTAGTTTTTTGAGGTTGGCAGGGAGTTGTGCTGCCTTTTCGGGATTTTCTTTAAACCAGGCTAGCACATCTGGCGCCTCAATGTAGCCAACCAACTGATTATTGTCGGTTGCATATTGTGGTACAAATGGCAGGAAGTTATCGAGGTCGTTTACAAAGCCATGCATTTCGGTACGGCCAATATCAGACAACATTGTTTCGCCACTTTCTCTGTTGAAAACGCCATTGAAGGTTTGGCCCTGGGTTCTCAGCTGGAAGAAGATGTTTTGCTCAGTTACATCGAGTAGACGTGTCTCAAAGAGCTCCAGTTTGGACTCGGGTGTAGTATTGGTTAGCCTTTCTTGATAGGGGATTCCCTTGCTGCCTAAGTCGAAGACGGCTTCGGGTTTTAAATCCATATTCACTATTTGAAATAGAGTGTCATTATAAGTCTCTTTAAAGAAGGTTTGGTTTTTAGATTTTGAAAAAACACCCTCATTAAAAAATATGTAGAACGAATTTGGATTTTCAATCAGACAAGTCTCATGATTATAGATGAGCTTTAATTCTTCTCCGCTCTCATTAAAGAAGACCAACTTGTATTTTTGGTTGCAGTTGTAATTGCCATGAAAACCAACAAAAGTAGAATCATTAACTTGTGCAAACCCCATAACCAAAGTGCTATCGCTTGAAGGCGTTATCAAAGTGTTTTTAATCTCACCATTAACATTTAATGCCATGTGCTTCCCATTACTAGCATTTACATAAGTGTAGCCTGTACTTTCATTAAAATATCTGTCTACTTGCATATACTCGTCTGGTCCTTCACCACGAGTCCCAACTTTTCTTAGGAAGCTGCCAGATGCTTTATTAAATGCCAAAACCTGTTGGTGTGCACTAACAATGATATTTTCATCTGTAACTTGAAAGTCTGGATTTCTGGCAATCAGCGATTCTTCAATTGTTTCTAATGGAACATACTCAATAGACTCAGCAAAGGCACTGAGTGAAACTTCAGTGCGATTATCATAGGCTTCAACCAAATCAATGGTTGCCAGACCAGGGCCTTTAACTTTTTTTTCGGTGCCAGAATTACAAGAAGAGAATAAGAGAAGTATTGCGAAAGTGCCTGTTAAGGCGGTCTGTGTGTAGAGATTATGTTTTTTCATTGGTTTTGGTTGATGGGGATAATGAAGGGTATTCAATATCAAACAATTAAGTTATTCCCTTAGTACAAATATTGCACCAAACAAGAGAATTGAATTGCATCACTTTTTTCTATTTTTGCGGTTCGTTTAGAGGTATATGGAGAGAATTCGGAATTTCTGCATCATTGCGCACATTGACCATGGTAAAAGTACTTTGGCTGACAGACTACTTCAGCACACTGGAACTGTGACCGATCGTGAGATGCAAGATCAGCTGTTGGATGATATGGATTTGGAGCGTGAGCGTGGTATTACTATCAAGTCGCACGCCATCCAAATGAATTATAAATATAAAGGTGAGGAGTATATTCTCAATCTAATTGACACTCCCGGTCACGTTGACTTTTCTTATGAAGTGTCTCGTTCCATTGCGGCTTGTGAGGGTGCCCTGCTTATTGTAGATGCTTCTCAAGGAGTGGAAGCACAAACCATTTCCAATCTTTATTTGGCTCTTGAGCATGACTTGGAGATCATTCCGGTGCTAAACAAAATAGATCTGCCAGGTGCAATGCCTGAGGAGATGAGCGATCAGGTGATTGAGCTTTTGGGTTGCGATAAGGAAGATATTATTCTGGCAAGCGGTAAAACCGGTATCGGAATTGATGAAATTCTTGAGGCGATTGTAGAAAAAATCCCTGCTCCACAAGGAGATCCTGAAGAACCACTTCAGGCCATGATCTTCGATTCTGTTTTCAACTCTTACAGAGGAATTGAAGTAATCTTCCGTGTTTTCAACGGAAGTATTAAAAAAGGAGATAAGGTAAAGTTCGTGAATACGGGCAAAACCTATGATGCCGATGAAATTGGTGTTCTCAAGTTAAAGCAGTCTCCTCAACAAGAAATTAAGGCCGGAAATGTTGGTTATCTAATCTCTGGAATTAAGGTGGCCAAAGAGGTGAAGGTGGGTGATACCATCACTCACATGGATAGGCCTACGCAAAGAATGGTAAAGGGCTTTGAAGATGTGAAGCCGATGGTGTTTGCCGGTATCTACCCGGTAGATACTCAGGACTTCGAAGAGCTGAGAGCCTCTATGGAGAAGCTTCAACTGAATGACGCATCACTTGTTTGGGAACCTGAAACTTCAGCCGCACTTGGCTTTGGTTTCCGTTGTGGATTCCTCGGTATGCTTCATCTGGAAATTGTGCAGGAACGTCTCGAAAGAGAGTTCGATATGACCGTAATTACTACGGTGCCTTCGGTACAGTTTCATGCCATTATGAATGATGGCTCTGTAAAGAAAATCAATGCCCCTTCAGAAATGCCTGAGGCAAACGCCATGGCTCATATGGAGGAACCTATTATTCGTGCTCAGATCATTTCTAAAGCAGAATATGTCGGTGGAATTATGGGGCTTTGCATGGACAAAAGAGGTGTTCTTAAGAATCAGGTTTACCTGACTTCAGATAGAGTTGAACTGACTTTTGAAATGCCTTTGGCAGAGATTGTATTCGATTTCTTCGATAAACTAAAAACCATTTCAAGAGGGTATGCTTCTCTAGACTATGAACTGATCGGTTTCAAACAGTCTAATCTGGTGAAGCTTGATATTCAATTGAACGGAGATAAGGTAGATGCACTATCTGCCATAGTTCATAGAGATAAGGCTTACGAGTGGGGTAAGAGACTTTGCGAAAAGCTGAAAGAGCTAATTCCACGACAGATGTTTGAGATTGCTGTTCAGGCATCCATTGGAACAAAAATCATTGCCAGAGAAACCGTGAAAGCCTTGCGTAAAAACGTGTTGGCCAAATGTTACGGTGGCGATATTTCTCGTAAGCGTAAGCTTTTGGAGAAACAGAAAAAGGGTAAGAAAAGAATGCGTCAGGTAGGTAATGTGGAGATTCCGCAAGAGGCCTTTATGGCGGTACTAAAACTGGATTAATATGAGCTATCAATTGCTTGATGGGAAAGCAACGGCCCAATCGATAAAAGATGAACTAGCCGGAAAAGTAAGTGAAATCAAGTCTAAAGGAGGCAAAGTGCCACATCTTGCTGCCGTATTGGTAGGAGAAGATGGTGCTAGTAAAACTTATGTAAATGCCAAGGTGAAAGCCTGTGAGGCGATTGGTTTCGGATCTACCCTAATTCATTTGCCTGAAGATACTTCCGAAGAGGAAGTGATGGCAACCGTAGACAGGTTGAACAACGATCCGGAGATTGACGGTTTTATTGTTCAGGTTCCTCTACCTAAGCAAATAGATGAGCAAAAGGTAGTGGAGGCCATTCTTCCTGAGAAAGATGTTGATGGTTTCCATCCATCTAACCTGGGTAAAATGTTGCTCGATCTTCCAACACTTCTTCCTGCCACACCTAAAGGAATGATGTTGTTAATGGAAAGAAACGGTATCGATACTTCGGGTAAACATTGCGTAGTGATTGGCAGAAGTCATACCGTAGGAACACCTATTAGTGTCTTGATGTCAAGAAACTCAAACCCTGGGAATGCAACGGTAACGCTTTGTCACAGCAGAACTCAGAACTTAGCAGAGATAACCAGACAAGCAGATATTCTGATTGTAGCTATTGGTAGGGAAGGATTTGTTACCGCAGATATGGTAAAAGAAGGAGCTGTGGTGATTGATGTAGGAATACACCGAGTTCCGTCAACAGAGACCAAGTCCGGATTTAAGTTAAAAGGAGATGTTAGGTTTGATGAGGTAGCGCCAAAATGCAGCTACATTACACCAGTTCCAGGTGGAGTTGGACCAATGACCATTGCTTCATTGCTTTGGAATACCTACTTGGCCAACCAGAAATTAGTTTAACACATATTCCTCGATTGTCGTCATTCCCGCGTAGGCGGGAATCTCCTAAATGGATAGGATATCCCCGATCAGGCCATGGATGACGTTTTAAAGGAAATTTGATATTGAAGCAGTTTCAACACCTGCTATAAAAAATTGATTATGACAGAAAACAAACAAACAGCCGAACTCAACGGCAAGCTTCCGGTAATGGAAGCATTTTATACCATTCAGGGTGAGGGTCATTTCACCGGAAATTCAGCATACTTTATAAGACTTGGCGGCTGCGATGTTGGCTGCGTTTGGTGCGATGTAAAGGATAGTTGGGAAGCTGCAAAATGGCCGCTTCAAACCATTGAAGAAATTGTTGATGGTGCCAGGGAGCACAAGAGTAAATTGGTGGTAGTTACTGGTGGAGAGCCTTTGATGTACAATCTCGATGAGCTGACAGATTCACTAAGGTCTTCAGGTTTTCACACCAATATTGAAACTTCAGGCGCTCACCAATTATCAGGCACCTGGGATTGGCTCTGTTTCTCTCCAAAAAAGTTTATGAAACCCAGGTCGGAGTTTTATGATACGGCAGATGAACTGAAAGTCGTTATATACAACAAGAGCGATTTTAAGTGGGCTGAGGAACATGCAGAGAAGGTGAGACCAGAGTGTTTATTGTACCTTCAGCCGGAGTGGGACAAGTCAGAAAAGATGCTTCCACAAATAATTGAGTACGCAAAAGACAACCCTCGATGGAAAATATCGCTACAAACACATAAGTTTATGCAGATTCCTTAAAGCTTGAGGTTCTTATTTATCATATCATTCCTATTCATTGCTTTGGCTGTTCAGTGCCAGGAGCAACTACATACAAAAAGAGCCAAGCTAATTGACGCTTATGGTGAGGCCAAGGAACTCGTAAGGATTGGTAATCTGTATCAGTCCATTGAAATACTTACAGGCATACTCGATAAGGACGATAGTTTCGATGAGGCCGTTATGCTCATTCATGAGGTGTATATCAAAAGAGATGAGCCCAACAGGGCTAGTGCTATAATCTCACAATATGCATCTGAATTAGAGCCAGCTTTCTTGAATCGCTTGCTACTCATTCAGGCTAATTATAAATATCAGTTTGGAGAATATGAAGAGGCTCAAAAGCTACTAAGCAATGTGAATGGCGAGGTGTATGATATCAGCGCAGATAGGGTTGAATTTCTTAAACAGTCCATTCAATTTTCGCTGGAGCAACTAAATGAACTTGCGGATATTGAATTTGAGAAGCTGCCCAATCCCATTAATGAGTTCGATATGCAGTATTTCCCATCCATTACAGCCAAGAGCCGAATAGTCTTTACTGTGCGAGATCGATTGGCAAGGGGAAATGAAGATTTATATACAGCATACATTTATAAAGAGGGGATTTGGTCTGAGCCGGTAAGTATTTCTGGCCAGATTAATACCGAAAGAAACGAAGGAACAGCCTCTATTTCTGCCGATGGGAAAACCTTAGTTTTTACAATCTGTAATAAGCCGGGTAATATTGGAAGCTGCGACTTATATATTTCTTACTTCAAAAATAATGACTGGACAAATCCTGAGTTGCTTGGGCCGGAAGTGAATAGTGAGGCCTGGGATTCACAGCCATCGCTAAGTGCCAGAGGAGAGACTTTATATTTCGTCAGTGAACGCGAGGGAGGTTTTGGAAAACAAGACATTTGGATGAGCCGAAAAATGGGAGAGGGCTGGTCTCCGGCTGTTAATCTGGGAGAAAGCATTAATACTCCGGAAGACGACTGTTCTCCTTTTATCTATTTAGATGGAAAAACACTTATCTATTCAACTAGAGGTAGGGTTGGGCTTGGGGGCTACGATTTATTTAAGTCAGTTCAAGATGCCAATGATTGGTCGGCTCCTGAAAACCTCGGCTACCCCATAAATAATGCATTCGATCAAGTAGGCTACTGCATTTCTGCGGATCGTTGGGCCTATTTCAGCTCTAGTGAGGCGGGAGGAAGAATTTTTCTGCAGCGCTTTAGGGTGCCAGACTCTTTGGTGCCGGAGGTAGACCTGGGAGATTTAATTGATGCTTACGGAAAGGTTGTTGATGCCTCGACCGGAGAGTTATTGGCTGCCAAGGTATACCTGATTCATGAAGGAGATACTGTGGAACGAGATGTCGAAGATGATGGTCAGGTGCTTTTGGGCGATGATGAATTCAGCTTCGCGATAGCCAAACGAAAAGGCTACAGAAGTTCTCAATTGAGTCGTACAGACTTTCTTAAAGATTCTACCCTAAGATTGACTCCTTTCAAAGCAGGCGAAGATCTTTTGGAGAAGCCAATTCCATTTCAGTTTGATAGCGATGTTCTTTTGGAAGAAGCATTTCCTGAGCTCAATAGAGTTGCACAACTTTTATTAGATCACCCCGAATTAGAAGTTGAAATCCGAGGATACACAGATGCTTCAGGCAAGGAGTCTTATAACCTGGGACTTTCTGAAAGACGGGCAAAAGCTGTCTACCAATACATTGTCGAGAAATTGCATAATTCCGATAACCTGTCTTTTAAAGGGTATGGAGAATCTCATCCAATTGATACCCGAATTGGGGGATTGAACCGAAGGGTTGAAATAATTACACGAACGGTCGTTAGGTAAAACTCCCTGATAATCAGTCAATAATGCCTTGAATAGGTGTTTTTCAACGTTTTTCATGCCAATTATCAAATCAAAAAAGTCGTCTCGGCAGAGAAAAAAAGCTAGATTCGCCAAACAATCGCATTCAACTTCTGTTTGGATGCCAAGAACAAAGGAGTAGGGACATGAGGGGTATGAATTGTTCATATCAAAGACGGATTAATTATTTAATCAACATTACTAAAACAATTATTTAACTAAACTAACAAGGAATGAAGAGAATTTCATTGACTTTATTGTCACTGATGCTGTTCTTAATGTCGGGTGTGGCTTATGGTCAAACCAGAACAATTACAGGTACAGTAACAGGGGCAGATGATGGTCTTGCTCTACCGCAAGTAACCATTCTACTGAAAGGTACCGTTCAAGGTACATCTACCGATTTTGACGGTAACTTCCGAATTGACGTTCCTAGCAACGAGTCAGTTTTGGTTTTCCGCTTCTTGGGTTATATCACCAAAGAAGTTACTGTAGGCAATCAAACTTCAATTAACGTACAGCTGGATCCAGATGCATTGTCATTAGGTGAAGTTGTTGTTACTGGTTATGGTGAGTCTACCAAAAAGTCTTTTACAGGTACTGCCAAGACAGTAGCAAAGGAAGACATTGAGAACAAAAACTTCTCCAACGTTTCGCAGGCATTGGCAGGTGAGGTAGCCGGTGTAACTGTAATCAATACATCTGGACAACCAGGTACGGCTTCAACTATCCGTATTAGAGGTTTCGGTTCGGTAAATGGTAATAGAGCTCCACTTTATGTGGTAGATGGTGTTCCTTTTTCAGGAAGTATCAACTCTATCAACCCTTCTGACATCGCGTCTACTACTGTATTGAAAGATGCGACTGCAACTGCAATTTATGGTGCTAGAGGTGCTAATGGTGTTATTTTGATCACTACAAAAAGTGGTTCTGCATCTACAAGCTCTATCGAGGTTGATATTAAATCTGGTGTAAACTTGAGTTTATTACCAAGACAGCAAATGATGAAAAACCCAGAAGAGTACATTGCTCTTACTTGGGAAAGTTTGTACAACAGAGCATCTGCCAATGGTGTTGCAGATCCTGTAGCTTGGGCTAACGCTAACTTATTCTCAGGTAGCGGTATCGACCCTCACTACAACATGTGGAATGTTGCTGATGGTGGAGAATTGATTGATCCGACTACCAGAATGGTAAGACCTGGAGTGACCAGAAGATATGACCCTGAAAATTGGGAAGACTATGGTTTCCAGAATTCTTCTAGAAATGAAGCTAACATCAGATTGAGCGGGGGAGGTAAAGACAGTAAATACTTTGCGTCATTCGGTTACTTGAATGACGTAGGATACATCATTCGTTCTGACTATGAGAGATATACTGCCAGAATTAACATGACTAACAATATTAAAGATTGGTTGTCTACCTCTTTCAATGTTGGTTATGCAAGATCAGAGACTAACACAAATGGTCAATCTAGCAACTCAGGAAGTATTTTCTGGTTTGTTGATAACCTTCCTCCCATTTACCCTCTATTCCTTAGAGGTAATGATGGAAGCATCGTACAAGATCCAATTTTTGGTGGTAACCAGTATGACTATGGTGAAAATGGTAGAGGCTTTGGAGCTTTAACTAACTCTATTGCTGATGCAACATTTGACAGAAACTTTCAGAACAGAAATGAGCTTAATGCTAATTTCACTGTTGACGCTCAGATTACTCCAAACTTGTCTTTCCAGTCTAAGTTTGGTAGCCAGTACTACTTCAACAGATCTACTGGTCTAAGAAACCCATTCTATGGTTCTGGTGCTTCTCAAGGAGGTTCTTTGTTCAGAACGGATTCTGAACTATTTGTAACTAACTTCTTGAACTTGTTCAGATATGAGAAGTCTTTCGGAGATCACTCTATCGAAGTATTGGCTGCTCATGAGTCTAACACATTCGATCAGTCTGTTTCAAGTCAATCAAAGCAAAAGGCAGTATTGCCTTACCTTGATGAGTTCAACAACTATATTATTGTTTCTTCACCTCCAACGTCTTACACTAACAACAGTAGATTGGAGAGTTATTTTGGCCAAGCCAACTATGACTACAAGGAAAAGTATTTCTTCAGTGCTTCTTTGAGAAGAGACGGATCTTCAAGGTTTATTCCTGCTAACAGATGGGATACCTTCGGTTCAGTAGGTGCTTCTTGGATCATGTCTGAGGAAGATTTCTTTACTTCAGCTGTTCCTTTCTTCGACTTCTTCAAGTTGAAAGCTAGTTACGGTGTAATGGGAGATCAGGCAGGTGTAGGTCTTTACGAGGCGTTCAATACGTTCAACGTAAGTAACCTTAACGATGAGATTTCTATCTCTGAAAGACAAATTGGTTATCCAAACCTTACTTGGGAAACAGCTAACCTTTATCAGGTGGGTGCAGAATTCTCAATTGGTAGAATCTTAGACGGTTCAATTGACTACTACATTAAGAACACAACCAATCTAATCTTTGATAGAAGAGTTGGTCCTTCTGTAGGTTTCGCAATTGAAAAAGTAAATGACGGTGCTTTGAAGAACTCAGGTCTTGAGTTTGATTTGACTGCTCACTTAATGAACAAGAATGACTTCAAACTAGACTTCACAGTTAATGGTCAGTTCTTGAATAACACGTTGACCAAAATGCCTATCGACCCTGCAACTGATGCGCCTAAGGTGCTTGATATTGCTGGCGGTTTCGGTAGAACGGAAGGAAGATCTCTTTTCGATTACTACATGAGAGAGTGGGCTGGTGTTGACCCTGCAGATGGTAGAGCTATGTGGAACTTGTACTATGATGATGCCGATAACAACGGTGCATACGATGCAGGTGAGGAAATTGCTTCAATGTACGAGTACTTGAATGACAACCCTGAAGCTAACGTTCTTCAGACTACTACTAAAACTTATGCTGATGCAACTCAGAAATTCATCGACAAGTCACCAATTCCTAAAGTGAGTGGTGCATTCAGACTTTCTGCTCAGTATAAAGGATTCGACTTCAGTGCTCAATTCATCTACAGCCTTGGTGGTTGGTCTTATGATGGACAGTATGGTGGAGCAATGGGTAACCACTTGGCTGGTAACTCAAACTGGCACGTAGATATCAGAGACAGATGGCAACAGCCTGGCGACATCACTGATGTTCCAAGATTGTCTGATGGATTGGATACAAACACTAACAGCCAGTCTACAAGATTTATGATCTCTACTAACTTCTTGTCTTTGAACAACATCAGACTAGGTTACAATGTACCTAAAAGATGGTTGACAGGTAGCGGATTGACTAACGTGAATTTGTTTGCTTCTGCTGATAACATGATGTTCCTAAGTGCTAGAAAAGGTTATAATGCCTCTACTAATGAAACGGGTGGATCAAGTGTTTATAGATATAGCCCTCTGTCTACTGTAACAATGGGATTGAGAGTTAAATTCTAAACCGAAGAACAGAAAAATTATGAAAAATAAAATATTTGCTTTAATCGTAAGTTTCGCAGTCCTTGGTTTTTGGGGTTGTGGCGAAAGCTTCTTAGATGTAGAGCCATCACAGTTCTTAAGTGCAGAGCAAGTAGCAGAAGCTGCAGCTCTTAACCCAGATGTAATTGCGGGTAGTATGAGTGGTATTTATACCCTTACCTTCAATACTGGTACTGGTGGAACAGGTGGACACGATGATTTCGGTCAGAAAGGTTATGATATCTTCTCTGATATGTTGTCTGGCGACTTGGCCCTTTCGGCAAGTGCTTATGGTTGGTACAGAACTATTACTGAATTCCAAACTACTCAGGATTTTACCTTCCAGGATAACTATCAGGTTTGGAGATACTACTACAGACTGATTCGTTCTGCTAACTTGGTAATCGATGCATTGGGTGGTAATGATGCTACTCCTGCTTTGGATGAAAACAAGTATATCATGGGACAGGCTAAGGCAATGAGAGCTAACTCTTATTTCTATTTAGCTCAGTTCTTCCAGCCGGCTTACAATCCTTCAGAAGAGATTCTTCCATTGTACACTACGCCAAACGATCCTAACGGACCAAAGGTGACTGCACAAGAAGTATACGACCTGATGGTGGATGACCTTACTGATGCAATCTCATTATTAAATGGATTTACAAGAACTGCTAAAAGCCAGGTAGATATGTCTGTGGCTCAAGGTATGTTGGCTTATGTGTATGGTGCTATGGGCAACTATGCTGAGGTTAAAACTTTGACTGCTGCAGTTATCAATTCAGGTGCTTACCCGATTGTAGATGCTACTGAAGCAACTGGTGGATTCAATGATGTGAATACTCCGGGTTGGATGTGGGGTGTAGACCTTACTTCAGATATTGGTTTGAACCTAGTTTCTTGGTGGGGACAAATGGATGCCTTCACTTACAGCTACCAGTGGGCAGGAGATAGAAAAGCCATCGATCAAGGTTTGTTCGATCAAATTCCAGCTAACGATGTAAGAAAAGGTCAGTTCTTGGATAACCCTGCAAGCGGATACCATCTTGTTGCAATTAACAAATTCTACGATCCTGCAAGAGTTACAGGAGGTCAGAGATACATTACTACTGACTACTTATATATGAGAGTAGCTGAAATGTATTTGTTGAATGCTGAGGCATCTGCTAAAACAGGTGACGAGGCTACCGCAAGAACTTCTTTGAAAGCGCTTTTGGCTGAAAGGTTCTCAACTCCAGCAGAGTATGCTTATGTTGACTTACTTACAGGTCAGGCTTTGGAAGACGAGATTTACTTGCAAACCAGAATTGAGCTTTATGCAGAAGGTAAGTCTTACCTAGCAATGAAGAGAAATCAGGCTACTATTGTTAGAGGTTCTAACCACCTTTCTAACGTTGGTGTGCCAATTAGCTATGATGATGACAGGTTGACATTTGAAGTTCCTCAGTCGGAAATTCAAAATAACCCGTTTATTAACTAAGAGTTATACAAGTTGAATATTAAAAAGGGAGCTTTTGCTCCCTTTTTTTGTGGACGATCGGTATTTTTTTTATTTCAAAGGCATAATTTTTTGAATGTCCACTGCCAAATTTTATTTTGTTTATTCTTGCGAATTGATCTGCGATATTTTTTAGAAAAGATCAAAGCATAATTCTGATTCTTTGCAGCCGATTTGTTCAGTGAAAATGGAATCATGTATTTAATGTTAAATTATAACTCGAAAAATTAACATTAATTAATTCTTGAAGCTTGGATTCCATAATTGAGCTGATTCCATTTTAAGCGAAGGAGTGCCCAATTCTCTAAATTTCGTTTACCCCTACTTGGCAGAAGAAAATTTTTAAAAAATGTTAAAAAGCCTCTTTCCACAGAGATAGGCCATGTTTTTCGGAAATCGAATGCAATTATTTTGTTTTAGTAGAATTATTATTTGACCAACTTTTATTTTATGTTTGGTGTGCTAAACAAACTTTTTAATCAACTATTAAACTAAAAACGAAAGCAAAATGAAGAGAGTTTTACTGACTTTCGTCTCGTTTGCTATGTTGACAATGTCAACTCTAGTGCAAGCGCAAGACAAGACAGTCTCTGGTAAGGTTACTGGTTCGGATGACGGACTTCCTTTGCCTCAAGTGACTGTATTGATTAAGGGTACTACACGTGGTACGCCTACTGATATGGATGGAAATTACTCAATTGATGTTCCATCTGGTGCTACGCTCGTATTCAGATATCTTGGATACGTAACTCAGGAAGTTGCTGTAGGTAACCAAACGGTTATTAACATTCAACTTGCTCCTGATGCAACCTCACTCGGTGAAGTAATTGTTTCTGGTGTGGCGTCTGGTACTCCAGCCAAGAAATTGACTATTACTGTTGCCAAGGTCAACAAAGAAAGACTACAAATGGCTCCTGCAACTTCGGCTTCAGGTGCGCTTGTAGGTAAAGTTGCTGGTTTAAGAGTAGGTTCTACTGGTGGTTCTCCAGGATCTGACAACGCAATTCAACTTAGAGGTGACAATAACCTGAATGTAGGTTCTGGCCCGATGGTTGTAGTTGATGGTGTTATCATTCAAGGTGGACTTTCTGATATCAACGTTGATGATATTGAGTCTTACGAGGTTATCAAAGGTGCTTCTGCAGCTTCATTGTATGGTTCTCGTGCAGGTAACGGTGTAATCGTAATTACTACTCAAAGAGGTAATGATGGTGATATTGGGGTAACTAATGTTACTTTGAGACAAGAGTATGGCTGGCAAAACATTGCTCAGACTATCGATCTTGCTGAACACCACCCATTTACTTTGGCTTCTGATTATCAGCAGTTCGATAAGTTCACTAAATATGATGGT
This sequence comes from Cytophagia bacterium, assembly GCA_013373005.1. Lineage (GTDB taxonomy): Bacteria > Bacteroidota > Bacteroidia > Cytophagales > Cyclobacteriaceae > Roseivirga. The sequence goes on from JABXIP010000175.1 coordinate 34,005, forward strand.
GTAACATATCCTGCAGGATACATTGGTGGTTATGATCCTAACATTGTTGGTACCAGATCTTTAGATGCTGACCACTATATGGATAACCCATTTGGTGTTACAAGAGATCTTCAAGACGAATTCTTTAAGACTGGTAACAACATGACATCTTATGTGGGTGTTTCAACAAGAAGTGCTAAAACAAACGCATTCTTGTCATTCGAGAACAACCAACAAGGTGGTATCATTCAATATACTGACGGTTTTAAAAGACAAAACCTAAGATTGAACATTGACCACCAGGTAACTGATTGGTTAAAAGTTTCAGCGACTAATTTGATCGTAAATACTACTACTCAGAACCCTGGTTCTGGTGGAGGTATTTTCTTCAACTTGGTATTGGCAGAGCCTGATAATGACCTATTCATGGAAAACCCTGATGGTCAGCCTCACTACATCCGTCATAACCACTGGAGTAATGAGACTAACCCATTGTATGGTCCATATAAGCAAAAATCTGAAAATCACTCTAGAAGATTCTTGGGTAACTATAGAGCAAACGTTCAGCTTACTGAAGGTATAGAGTTTGTAGCTTCTTACTCAAACGAAACTGAAGATACGAGAGGTCAGGGTTATTCACCATTCGATACTTGGATTCTAGGTACTTCAGGTCCTGGAGCTAACGAATTTGGTATTGCTTATTCTCAAGGTTCTATGAGCCAAAGCTGGTCAAGAAGAGTTGCTGAGCAAGCTCAGGCTACTTTCAACTTGAGCAAAAACTTTGGAGACCTTACCGCTAAAGGTAAAATCTCTTATCTATATGAAAGACAGCATAACCTTTCAACCAGTGTTTCTGGTTTTGACTTCTTGATTAGAGATCTTCCTACTTTCTCTGCTTTTGATTCTGATAACATCAGAGCTAGCAATTCAGAGGTTGAGATTAAGGCTTCTAACTACTTCTTCATTGGTTCATTGGATTACCAAGACAAGATTTTATTTGAAGGTTTGTATCGTATAGATGGTTCTTCATTGTTTGGAGAAGACAGCAGATGGGCTAACTACTACAGAGTATCTGGTGGTTATAGAATTACAGAAGATTTCGACATTCCTGGTTTCTCTGAATTGAAAATCAGATCTGCTTATGGTATCGCTGGTATCAGACCTAGCTTCGACTGGCAATATGAAACTTACAGTGTAAGTAATGGTGTTGCTAGCCCTCAGAACTTGGGTAACAGAAACCTTAAGCCTTCAAGAACTGAAGAGTTGGAAGTTGCTATTGAGTCTGAATTCCTAGATATCTTCAGCTTGCAGTTGATTTACGCTAAGTCTACTACTACAGATCAATTCTTGTATGTACGTCTATTGCCTATTGCTGGTGGTTTCAATGGTCAGCGTCAAAATGCTGGTGCTACTGAGTCTAACACAATTGAGGCTAACTTGGGTGCTAACTTGTTTAAAAACAAGGATTTCACTTGGGATGCTAACTTGACGTTCACTAGAACAAGACAGAAAATCACTGAATTGCCAATCGCTCCTTATCAGTCAGGTACTGACGGACTATTTTATATCAGAGAAGGTGAAACTTATGGTGCAATCTATGGTTACACTTGGGTGACTTCTTTGGATCAAATGGCTCAGCAGCTTCCTGAGAATGCTACTATTTCTGACTACGAAGTAAATAGCGATGGATTTGTTGTTGAGGCTGGTAGCCAGGGAACTACTTCTGAGGCTCCTATCAGACTACAAGATCCAGCTACTGGTCTAGATGCGTTTGTTAAAATAGGTGATGGTAATCCTGATTTCTACATGGGCTTTTCAAACACTTTCCGTTACAAAGGGTTTACAGCTTACTTATTGTTCGATATCAAGCAAGGTGGCGATGTTTACAACAGAAAATCTCAGTGGTTGACTCGTGACTCTAGAAATGGTATCATGGATATGGCAGGTGTGCCTGACGGACAGAAGAAGGCATTCGACTACTACCAAGGATTGTATGATGTAAACTCAAACAACTCTTACTGGGTAGAAGATGCAAGTTTTGTTAAGTTAAGAGAGCTATCTGTAGGTTATAATTTCTCAGCCAACGAAATGACTAGCTTACTGGGTTCAGATGTAATCAAAGGTGCTAACCTTAGAGTAATTGGTAGAAACTTATTGACTTTCTCTGACTACTCTGGTTACGATCCAGAAGTGGGTAACTTTAGAAACCCA
>JABXIP010000391.1 GCA_013373005.1 Cytophagia bacterium
TCTTAGCGTCCAAGACCAATAAATTTACCAAGAAGTCTTAGTGAGACACTAAGACTAGTTTAAGGGCTACTTCCCCAACTCCACCAAAACACGTTGTCCCTTCTCTATCAAAAAACCTGAATCGGTTCCACAGGCAATCAACTGGTAGCCTTGTTTTTGCTGATAAGGTTTTACGGCTTCAGGAGTGGTTCCGAAATAGCCCATAGGAATTCCGGCTTTGGTGCAGGCCTTCTCTACTTTGTCAATGGCTACTTTCACTAAGGGGTGTTCTACCTGCCCTGCCACTCCAAAACTGGCGGAAAGATCGTAAGGTCCGATAAAAATCACATCAACACCTTCAACCTCCACAATTTCATTGATGTTGTTTACGCCTTCGAAATGCTCAATCTGAATTACTACCAAAGTTTCTTCATTGGCCTTTTCAACATACTCCTTAAAACTTAATCCATAGCCATGAGCACGGGCTGCTCCTACTCCCCTCACCCCTTGTGTTGGATATTTGGCGTAAGCCACAATCTGTCGGGCTTCTTCCGCAGTATTGACCTTCGGTACTATGATGCCTTCAGCACCAATATCGAGCACCTTTTTGATATTCGACTCACTGACCTCAGGCACTCGCACTAAAGCGCTGCATTCGGGCTTCATGGCTTGGAGCATTCGCTGTAGTTCCATAAAACCATGTGGGCCATGCTCTAAATCGACAAACAACCAGTCGAAACCTACCATACTCATGATTTCAGCAATTTCAGGAGATGGTAAACTCAATAGTGTTCCTAAAAGTGTTTCTCCTTTTTTGAGGCGTTTTTTCAAGTCCATGGTGTCAAGTTAATGAGCTTTTCAATAGAAAACTTTCCGTTGATATCAATGAAAGAGATTTCCGACTAATGTCTAAGAATCTGTTTGGCTTAAATAGCTTATATTCAACAAACATGAACGGCAAGCTGCGAACCTTGGTCATCTCACTTTCACTCGTATTAATTGCGGGTTTTGTGTTCGTTACGTTCTTTCTGGAAGGAATTCTTAGAAATCAGCTGATCAACAAACTGGAAAACACCTTCCACCAGTTCTACCAAATAGATTTTAAAAGTTCGCAAAGTGCGCTTTCCGGCTTCAACCTGAGCACACAGCTAAAACAGGTAACTTTTACAACTGACACCACTCAGCTGCAGGCGATGGAAATTTATCCTGCCATCTTCTTCGAAGCCAAGGAATTTGAAATTGTGGGCATCCATATGTTCGACCTACTTTTCAATAATGAATTGATTATTGAAAATATTGAACTCAAAGAACCCGATCTGCTCATTCTAATCCCGGAAAGCGGAAAAATGGCTCTTCCAGTATCTAAAAAAGCACCTGAAGAAAAGAAGAACCCACTCACCGCAGCCCTTTTCAATCAATTAGAAATATCAGGTGGCCAAGCCGCGGCTGTTTGGTATGAGCACCCAACAGACACGCTTTATGCCGGCCGCGATCTTTCACTAACTATCTCCAAACTTGGGCTCCCTCTCAACTACTCAGAACAAATTATGAAGGCTATGGTGGTAGATAATATTGAAATGGATCTAAGTGAGGGACTCTTCATTCCTCGGCTTTCGCCCTACCGTTTCGCCATTAAAGGTTCGTACCTGAATCTTAAGGACAGCATTTTTACCAACTATGGCATTAAGGCCATACCGAAAAGCAATTTGTATAAGACCAGTCTGGGCGAAGACTATCGAAAAACCTTCTTCAATATTTCAGCCGATACCATGCACATCAAATCGGCCGACTTGAATGCGCTGATCAAGAATAATCTGATCGTAGCGTCAGAGCTCGAGCTGATACATCCCAGCATAACATTATTTCAGAACATGAATTTACCGAGAGATGAGCAGGTAGATAAACCGGTGCTGGGGCAGGTGCTTCATGATATTCCTATGGAGCTGGACGTGGACACCATTAAAATCAGAGACCTTGATCTTCACTATGAAATTCTGGCCAAAGGACAAACGCAGCCGGCAGTAATAGACTTCACCAATCTCCATGGTCACTTCGCCAATCTTAGAAAGAGTAGCGATGCCATGGACACTGTTCTTTTAGAGCTGGAAGGCCAGTTTATGGAGGAGGGCAATATTTACTTCGAAGCTAAATTCCCACTCAGCGACCCTAAAAATCAATTCTACTCCGGACATATTGCTGCCATGCCATTTGCCAGCTTCAACCCAATTTTCTCTCACCTGGGGAAAATCAACTTTCAGGAAGGTGTAATACACAACATCTATTTTACCGGCACTTGTTCAGAATTCACCAACAAGGGAGATATGATATTCGATTATGAAAACCTGAAGGTTGAATTCAGAACAAAAAGAGATAGAAAAGCGTGGCTAAAATCAGGACTGACCAATTTATTAGTGAGAAATAATAGTAAAACTAATGATCAGGGTAAGGCCACCACGGTCAGTTATCAATATGAAAGGCCACCCTTTATCGGAGAGTTAGGTTTCATCGTTCATGGCATTACCGATGGTGTAGCTCAGGTGGTACTGCCGAGAGCAGCATATCGCATCTTCTCTAAAAAATAGGCCTTAGAAATACTCGATTCTCGTTTACA
>JABXIP010000123.1 GCA_013373005.1 Cytophagia bacterium
ACAAAGTCCTCGCCATCCGCGGGGGCTTTGTCGTGTCCGCATCCCCCAACGCCAGAATACCCGCCAGATCGCCGCTGAGCTCGATCCGGTGCCCATCGGGCGCGTCCGCTGCTGGAACCATCCGGATCTCGGAGATCAGGCTGCGCATCGCCTCGGCGGCCTGGACCCGAACTGCTGGGTCTGACAGGGCAGTGACCAGATCGCCGATCTTCTGACGATAGAGATCGCCGAGGCTCGGGTTCATCCTCAGCACGGTCGGCTCCGGCGCCTCCGCAACCTGGGTTGCCAGGCTCCGCTTTCGATCCTCGCGCCGCGCCATCTTCTCCTTCATCGAGGAGTGATACATGCCGTCCTCGATCGCCGAGAAGAGACCGGCGATCTTCTTCTCGACCTGGGCGAGCTCCCGCTCGGCCCTTGCCCGCGCAGCCTGCGTGTCGGCTTTTGCTGCGTTTCAGGCCATGCGGTATTCCTCGACGAAGGTGTCGAGGAGGGCGGGTGGAGCAGGTTTTCCCGAAGACAGGCTAGGACACGCTCTTCGACGGAGTCGCGGTAAATCGTGGCTCGGTTGGTGCAGATGGCCGTTCCCTTGTTGCGTACCGCCGAGCACCCATACCGGGTCTTGTTGATAAGTGTGTAGGTTGCCCCGCAGCATCCGCATTTGATCAGTCCTGAGAGCAGGTAGGTCGGGCGGCGTGCCCGCTCGGGGCGAAGTCCACCGTCCTGAACCCCTGCGGGGTTCATCTCCTCGCGGATCGCTCCCTGCCTGTCCTTCACCCGTTGCCAAAGATCGTCGTCGATGATCGGGAGGTGCTCGACCTGCCGGTTCACCCACTTCTCTGGCGGGTTCAGCCTCGCCTGCCGCTTGCCGGTCGCGGGATCCTTGACGAACCGCTGCCGGTTCCAGACCAGGAGACCGATATAGGCCTCGTTGTTGAGGATCCCGGTTCCGCGCTTCCAGTTGCCCGAGATAGTGGATGGGCCCCAGGTCCCAGCATTTTTGCCGTTCGCGGGGCTGCAGATGCCCTCCGCATTCAGCGCGGCGGCCAGCGCGCGAGCAGACAGGCCGGCGGCATAGCCTTCAAAGATGCGCCGAACCGTGGCGGCCTCGTTCTCGACGATCTCGCGTTCCCCAGTGGTCACCGTGCCGTTGGTGCGAAGTGCTCGCACCGCGCGATAGGCATAGCTGATGCCGCCCGCCGACTTCCCATCACGGACGCGACCTTCCAGACCGCGATGTGTCTTCTGGGCGAGTTGCTTGAGAAAGAGGGCCGAAATCGTGCCGCCGAGGCCGATGTGCATTTCGTTGATCTCGCCCTCGGCCTTGGTTACGACCGACACATCGAGGAAGCTCATGCGCTTGTGCAGAGCTGCGATATGTTCTTGATCGCGCGACAGACGGTCAAGTGCCTCTGCGACGATGATGTCGAACTGGCCGTTCATCGCGGCCTGCTGCATCGTCTGGAAGCCAGGCCGCAGGTGCGAGGCGCCACTCATCGCCTCATCGGTGAAGACCTCCACCACTCGCCAGCCGCGATCGGCGCAAAGCGAACGGCACACGCGGACCTGGTCAGTGATTGACGCGGCAGATTGCAGGTCGCTCGAGTACCGCGCGTAGATCGCGGCGCGGACAGGTGCATCTGGTGTCATGGCTTACTCCTTTGGATCGGAGGCTGCGATCTCGTCGCGCACAGCCTGCTCTGCGAGCAAACGGACGAGATGGCGCAGCGCGGGATGGAAAGGCGCTGGCGGTTCGCAAACGTCGGGACGAGATGACGTTGGTTCCAAAGGCGCTGCCGCAGACGGCGTCTCCTCTGGATCTGCGTGTCTTGCCCGTTCCCGTGCCATTGGCCGAGTTCTCCCGATCCCTTGCGGTAAGGACTGCGGGAGGTGCAAAATGGTGATGATCTGTCCGGGACCTGCCCCGGTTCGTTGTCATCATCATGTCGCGGGCGCACGGGCAGGGTCGCCTGCCACGAGAGGGCGCCGAGGGGCGTTTGGTCGGGATTATGTGGAAAACTCAGGGGCGAGACATGCGGGGGCGGCGCGGTGGCAAGGCTAGACGCCCCGGCAGCGCGCGGGTTCGGTTGGTCAAAATATTACCTGAAGGGAGTTCTCCGTAATGCGGCAGGCACGGGCAGCTTTGATGTAGGATTGGGCGACCTTTGCCCGATGTTTGCGATTTGATTTTGTGCCTCCGGTCCTGGGCGCCCCTGCCATTGCGCATGTCTGTCGGCGATGATGGCCGCACGTGGCGAAGTTTGCGAATATCCATTGTGCAAACCGCCGGCGCGCCCCGCGCCATCGCCGCGACTTTGCGAATTCCTTTATGGCAAAACGGGGCTCCGGGCGACGTGATTGCCGCTGGAACAGGGACGCGCTCCGTGTCCATGCGCTCCTACCCGGAGGGACCTCCGTTCAAGTCTGTTTCTGCGAGGTCCACCGGCTGCAATCCGGAGAGCCAGGGACGAAGATCGGCCTCCTGAAGTTCGCGATGCTCGACGAGATGTGCGGCCAGTGTCTCGAGCAGATCGCGATGCGGGGCGAGCAGGGCGCGCGCGCGACGTTCGAACTGGTCGAGTTTGACGCGAAGCCGGTCGGCATCATCCGGGAGCAAGCGCTGCATGTTCGCCGGGCCAAGCCAGCCGTTGCCGTTGACGCCGAGCCCGAACTCGCGATCGAGCTGCAACTGGAGCGCGGAGGCTTGGGCAAGATCGCTTTCGGCGCTGCCGCCTGCGCCAGCCGTGATCGAGCCCAAGGCAAGGCGCTCGGCAGCACGTCCGGCCAAAATGATCGTCAGCTCATGCTCGAACTCGAGGGGCGTGCCCTCGTGGATTGCGGAACCGCGAGACGTGGACCCGCCGTCGCGGGACAGCTGCATTTGCCGGACCGGGCCCGCACGAAGGAGCGTCGCGACGATGGCGTGTCCGCATTCGTGGATCGCAATCCGACGATCATAGCCTTCGGGTGCGGGCGGACGCGCTGCGATCAGCGTCGGGATACGCAGGGGCTGGCCCGACCGCCGCGCCTGCGCCTTTGCCGCGCGAATGGCCGCATCGATCATGGCTGGCGTCTCGCCCGAGAAAACCCGTGCAAGCATTACAAGATCTGGCTCTGCCGCCTCAGGCAGGGCACGCCGCAGCATGTGCAGAACTTGGGCCTGCGTCGGACGCACCAGACTGTGATGCAGGTCAAAACGCCCAGGCCTGAGGATCGCCGGATCCAGTGCATCCCTATGGTTCGTCGCACCGATCAACAGAACGCCTTCGCTGCGCCGGAGCGCGTCGATCTCCTGGACGAACTAGTTGACGACCTGCCGACGGTAATTGGCGGAGTGCGTTTCATGATTGTCGCGCGATCCGGCTGCGTCGACTTCATCGATGAACAAGGCGGCGGGCCGCTTCGCTGCAGCTGCAGCGAAAGTCCGGCGCATCTCGCGTAGCATGTCGCCAAGGTGGCCAGCAGCTTGCCACGATCCGAATGAGCCTTCGACGAGCGGGACGTCAGCCGAGGCGGCAATGGCGCGAGCCAGCATGGACTTGCCGCCCCCGGGTTCGCCGTGGAGAAGAAGGGAAGAATTAATCTCGCTCCACTGCGCTTCGCCGCGGCGCCATGCGGTCAGGTCCGCCACGAGATCTGTGGCTGCCCGGTGAGCCGCTGTATCGCCGCCGATCTGCGCCAGCGTCATGTCACCTGAGACGGTGTCGTCCGGTGCTTGAAACTTTGCCAGCGCCCGCGCCACTGCTGCGGCATCGGGCTCTCGCAGAGCCGTGAAGAGGCTGAGCGGGTCGAGGTCTGCCAAGGCCGCATCGCTCGGCAGAAGCGGACGGATAGGGGGACCAAAGGGCGGTAGTGGGCTTCGGTGCTGGTGGTCACCTAAACCGACATGCGCAATCAGGGCGTGTCTTCATATGCGGGCAATCAAAAGCGACAGCCCTGTTCACCCGCACTGACACTAACCGACAAAGGAGTCAGATTGCCTTTCGTCGCAAGGATGGGCCTGATAGTTCAATGCGATGCGCGGCGCTG
>JABXIP010000274.1 GCA_013373005.1 Cytophagia bacterium
AGATGCAAGATGGTAAAGCACTTCAGGCAGGTACATCCCATTTCCTCGGACAGAATTTCGCTAAGGCATTCGATGTGAAGTTTGCTACGAAAGAAGGTGGTCTGGAACACGTTTGGGGAACATCATGGGGAGTAAGTACCCGATTGATGGGAGCCCTTATCATGGCTCATTCAGACGATCAGGGTTTGGTGCTTCCTCCAAAGTTGGCGCCAATTCAGGTGGTTATTGTTCCTATATATAAAGGAGAAGAACAGCTTGAGCAAATCAGACAGAAGGCAGATGAAATTATGGTGAGCCTTAGAGCTAAAGGCATCACAGTGAAATTCGATGATCGTGACACTTATAAGCCGGGCTTCAAGTTTGCCGAATGGGAATTGAAGGGTGTTCCTGTGAGGTTTGCAATGGGGCCTCGCGATCTTGAAAATAATACGCTAGAAATTGCCAGAAGAGATACAGGAGAGAAGGAGTCTTTCGATCTGTCTGAAGATATAGCCTTGAAAGTTGAAGGTCTTCTAAACGATATTCAGAATAATATCTACAAAAAAGCATTCGACTTTAGAGCTGAAAATACTACAGAAGTAGACACTTACGAAGACTTCAAAAAAGTGCTCGATGGTAAGGGAGGCTTTGTCTCAGCTCATTGGGATGGAACTGCTGAAACTGAAGACAAGATCAAGGACGAAACCAAGGCTACCATCCGTTGTATCCCGATGGATAGAGTAGAGGAGGCAGGGACTTGTATCTATTCGGGCAAGCCATCTAAGGGTAGAGTACTTTTTGCCAAGGCTTACTAAAGCCCGTTTCATTTTATATGTATATTGGTGTGATTAAGATTTGCACCTATGGGCGACTGGCTTTCCATTGTTTTATTGATCCTTGTTGGGTTAATTCTCATATACTTAGAACTCCTGTTTGTTCCGGGAACTACCATTCTTGGTTTAATAGGTCTGGGACTTTGTGTAGTGGGTATTTATTTCACATATGAAAATCATGGCGGCTCAGCGGGCAACTATGTTTTGGCCGGAACCGCAGTGGTTTCAATTATTGGCCTGATCTTTAGTTTTAGAGCAAAGACTTGGAACAGGTTTTCACTCAAAACCACCAATACTGGTAAGTTCAATGATGATGTATATAATGACCTCACAATTGAAATGAGAGGAGCTGCATTGTCTGACCTTAAGCCAATTGGTAAGGGAGAATTCAACGGAAAGTCTTATGAAGTTCGCTCTAGAGGTGAGCATATAGCCTCAGGGTCTCAAATCAAAATTGCCAAAGTAACTGGCAGTACAATCATTGTAGAAACAATAACAACCGAGTGATGGAGGACTATACAGCTTTGATTAGTGTTATAGGTGGGATCCTTGTTATACTCATGTTCCTTTATTTCGTGCCAGTAGGTCTTTGGATTACTGCAAGGTTTTCGGGTGTTGATCTAAAATTGATTGAACTCCTATTTATGAAAATCAGGAGAGTTCCGCCCCAAGTTATAGTTCAATCGATGATAGTTGCTCATAAGGCAGGGTTGAAGGTTTCGACAATAAGCTTGGAAACTCATCATATTGCTGGAGGAAATGTGGAGTCTGTCATAAAAGCTATGATAATGGCGAACATGTCAAATATCGATTTGACCTTTGAACAAGTTGCTAGACTGGATTTAGCAGGTGAAGATGTTTTTGAAAAGGTTAAGCAACTAAAGGAGTCTGCTAGTCTTAAAAATATAAATACTTTCTAATGGAAAATTATACGTTACTGATTGCCGTCATAGGCGGAATTGTATTACTCTTTATCTTCATGTACTTCGTGCCGGTGAACCTATGGATTACCGCCCGATTCTCGGGAGTTAAGGTGGGTTTGCTAGAGCTAGTGTTCATGCGAATAAGAAAGGTACCACCAAGAATTGTGGTGGATGCCATGATTACTGCTACAAAGGCCGGTTTGGAAGTGACTACAACTGATCTTGAAACCCACCATTTGGCAGGGGGTAATGTACCTACAGTTATAAAGGCACTTATTTCAGCCGATAAAGCCAATATTGCTTTAAGCTTTAAGCAGGCTACGGCTATCGATTTGGCAGGTAGAGATGTATTTCAGGCGGTGCAGATATCAGTAAACCCTAAAGTAATTACCACCCCAAAAGTGGCGGCCGTTGCGGCAGATGGTATTCAGTTAATCGCGATTGCCAGAGTAACGGTTCGAGCCAATATTCAACAATTGGTTGGTGGTGCGGGTGAAGATACTATTCTAGCCAGAGTGGGTGAAGGTATTGTAACTTCAATCGGTTCAGCAGGAACGCATAAGCAGGTGTTGGAGAATCCGGATAAGATTTCGAAACTGGTTTTACAAAGAGGCTTAGATGCCGGAACGGCATTTGAAATTCTCTCTATTGATATTGCCGATGTAGATGTCGGAACCAACATTGGTGCAACCTTACAAACAGACCAGGCTCAGGCTGACTTGAAAGTAGCAGAAGCCAAGGCAGAAGAAAGAAGAGCTATGGCGGTTGCCAATGAGCAGGAAATGAAGGCTAAATCTCAAGAAGCAAGAGCTAAAGTAATTGAGGCTGAGGCCGAGATTCCAAAGGCCATTGCTGAAGCCTTCAGGTCTGGAAACCTTGGTGTTATGGACTACTATAAGTTCGAAAACATTAAAGCTGATACAGATATGAGAGAGTCAATTGCTAACCCTTCTCAGAAAACCGGAGGCAATTCAGGAAAGAGGAGAAGTGATGGCGGAGGCTCTAAAAGCTAAGCCCTAAAAAAACTAATTATATAAACCCCGGCAAGATCTGTCGGGGTTTTTTATTTCAGCTTAAATACTCTTTCCTCTCCTGGCTTTGAGCCCAAAAAGAGATTGC
>JABXIP010000219.1 GCA_013373005.1 Cytophagia bacterium
CGGCCTAAAGAGCAAAAGCACATCCTTAATAAATAGTCGTTTGGCTGCCCTATGACCTTTTGAGGCGGCCCGACTTTCAAATCTCTCCAACAAATCTCCCTCAATATCATCTACCATTCGCGGGTTGCAGAACCAGCGAAAGAAGGCAAGGAATAGGCGAGGAGGTCTTATGTTATTTTCTTTACTCACTTCTTAGTGTATTGGCCGGATTTAGGGTAACAGTTTTGAGTGATTGAACACCGATGATTATCATGGAAATAATAAGAGCGGATGAGCCTGAAATGACAAACGCCAGCCAGGGTACTTCAATTCTGTATGTGAAATTATTTAGCCAAGAATTCATCATATACCAGACTAGAGGAGCCATAATAACAAAGGCGACCAGGAGAATAGTAAGGAATCTTTGAGACAGAAGCCCAATAAGCTGAGTCACTGATGCACCTAAAACTTTTCTAATGCTTATTTCTTTTATGCGTTGCTGTGTAGCGTTAGCTACCAAGCCCAGAAGGCCGATTATTGCTATGAAAGTTGTTAATCCTGAAAATAGACCGAAAATAGTCTTGGTTTGAAGCTCTCCTTTGTAAAGATCATCGTAATTGTCGTCTAGGAAAAAATAGCTAACGGGTGCAGGAGAAAACTGTGACCATACCTCTTCCGCCCGGGCAATAGTTTCTTGAATATTATCACCTTTCACTTTCATAGAAACATAGTAGTTGCCGAATGTATTAGGTGAAAAGCTAGGGAGAATAGCCAACGGCTCCAGACTATGATGAAGAGAAAGATGATGAAAGTCTTCCATGACACCAACTATTGTATAGGGAAGATTCTGATTTCCAAACAAGTATATCTTCTTTCCAATGGGGTTTTCCCAACCTAGGTTTTTAGCTAAGGCTTCGTTGATCACCATGGCTGTGGAATCATTACTGAATGTAGTGGAGAAAAACCTTCCATCTTTCATTTCAATTTGATAGGTGTCCAGAAAATCTTCGTCTGAAAAGATGAAATCTAGCACCATTATTTCCTTGTCTTCTGGCTTAAATTGAACATTGCTGAATTGTCTAGTAGGTATGGAGTAGGAAACAGAAGTGCTTGTTATTTCTGGGTTTTTGGCTAGTTCAGTTTTGAAGGTTTCCATACTGGTATTGAGCAAGTATGCGTTTTCCAGTACCAAAATGTTTTCTTTGTCGAACCCCAGATTTTTGGTTTGAACGAAGTCAAGTTGCTGGGAAATGATCATAGAGCCAGTAATTATCCCGATGGATATGATAAATTGAAAGGTGATTAGCCCACTTCTAAAAAGGCTTCTTTTTGAAGCAATTTGACCACCTTTTACAGCGGTTCCTGCGGATAATTTGGTCATATAAAGCGCAGGATAAAGTCCGGCAAATGTTCCTATAGTAAGACTAAATAGCAAAAGTGATGCACTCATTGTAATCAATTCTGAGGTGCTAAAATTGAATTGAACTTGAGCAAATTCCTTGAAATAAGGCATGGCCAGCCATAAAATAAGAGATGAAATTGTGGTGGCTAGTAAGCAGTACATCTGGCTTTCGACTAAGTGCTGAAAAATGAGTTGCCTTCTGTTCGATCCAACCACTTTTCTAACACCAATCTCCTTGAATCTGCCTGACGCTTTAGCAATTGTCAGGTTGATAAAATTGACACATGCCATCACCAATATGAGCATGGCGGTAGCTAGAAAAATATATACATAAGTGATATTTCCATTCGGCTCAAATTCACCCGTTATATTAGATTTTAAATGAATATCTGTAAGAGGCTGAAGAAATGACCACCATTCATTGCCTCCTTCAAAAGCTCTTTCTGGAAGATGTTTTTTATAGAGATCTGGCAGTTTGGCTTCAACTTCATCAGGAGAAGCGCCAGGAGTTAATTTAATATATGTGTAATAGGAGTTGTTCCACCAACTGGGGTTTTCTGGGATATTGGTGTTTTTGAGTGAAACCAAAAAGTTGAAGTGGAAATGAGATTGGTTCGGAAAGTCCTGAACGACCGCGGTAACCTGAAGAGCCAATTCGCTTGGCCCTACTGAGGCCACTACTTTTTTATTGAGAATGTCTTTATTTCTCCAATCTTCCCCGAAATATTTGATGGCACTGGACTCTGTTATGACAGTTTTGCCAGGATTATCAAGTGCGTCACGGCCATTTCCCAGAATTGTTTCCATACTAAAGAGATCAAAGATTGAAGGGTCGGCAAAAAAGACCTTATTTTCCAAATAGCTTTTAATGGCTACTGAATCTTCGAACAATCTGATAGTGATGTTGCCAACCTGTCTGAGTCTTGTCGACTCCTCCACTTCAGGAAAATCAGATTTCATTTCTTCGGCCAATTGAGTGGTTGTGTACACCTGATGGAACTCGGAGTCCTGCATTTTACCGTGCAAGCCTACTCGGTAAATTCTATCTGAGTCTCTATGGAATTTGTCAAAACCTGTTTGATAGTAAACATAAAGCAGCATGAATAATGTAGCTGCTATTCCGATTGCTAGGCCGGAGATGTTGATGGCTGAATGACTTTTGTGTATCCACAAATTGCGGTAGGCCACTTTAAGATAATTTCTGAACATGTCGTAAAAATTGAGTTTTTGATATCCTTTAAATGATCGGATAATGCCCGGCCTAAAGAGCAAAAGCACATCCTTAATAAATAGTCGTTTGGCTGCCCTATGACCTTTTGAGGCGGCCCGACTTTCAAATCTCTCCAACAAATCTCCCTCAATATCATCTACCATTCGCGGGTTGCAGAACCAGCGAAA
>JABXIP010000404.1 GCA_013373005.1 Cytophagia bacterium
CCCTGAAGTTGGTTGACAATGAAGGACAGGTCACAGATTTCACTATCCCTACTTTAGACCAAGTTTTAAAGTGGGCCAAAGATAAGGCTGTTCTAACCCTTGATGTAAAACGAGGAGTGCCTTTTGAAATGGTAGTAAAAGCGGTTCAGGAGAATGAAGCTGAAGATTTTGCAGCGATTATTACTTACAATGCCAGAGATGCCGCTGAAGTGAATCAGCTAGACAATTCTCTGATGATTTCTGTTAGTGTGGGTTCGGAAGAGGCTTATCAAGCACATAAGTCGATGGGTGTGCCTGATGACCGCATGATTGCATTTGTTGGGGTTTCCGAGCCAGAAATATCCCTTTATGAATTCCTTCATGAAAAGGGTATTTATTGCATTTTGGGTGTTCTTGGTAACCTCGATAGAAAGGCATTGGCACAGGGAGATTCAACATATTTAGGCTATATTCAGCGTGGTGCAGATATTCTGGCTACCGATAGACCATTAGAGGCCTTCGAGGCTATTCAATCAATAATGAAGACTACAAGTACGAAACGACAATATTTTTATGGCTATTGATTTAAGAAGTGATACGCTTACCAAACCTACTCCTGCCATGCATCAGGCGATGATGGAAGCAGAAGTGGGAGATGATATGTTTGGAGAAGACCCAACAGTAGCCGCTTTGGAGCAAAAGGCAGCCAAAATGTTTGGAATGGATGCTGCCATCTATTGTGCCTCAGGCACCATGACCAATCAGATTGGAATAAGACTGCATTGCAATCTTCAGGATGAAGTGATTTGCCATAAGTACTCACACATCTACTTGTATGAGTCTGGTGGAATTATGGCCAATTCAGGTGCTTCAGTGAAGCTGCTTGAAGGTGACCGAGGAAGAATTACTGCCAAAGATGTGGAAGCTGCTATTCAACCGGACGATATTCATTCACCTGTTTCTCGATTAGTTTCTCTGGAAAATACTTCGAACAAAGGTGGAGGCAGCTGCTATGATTTCGAAGAGATCTGGGCCATTCGCGAAACCTGTCATGAGCATGGGTTGGCACTTCATTTAGATGGTGCGAGACTGTTCAATGCATTGATAGCCACCGGTCAAACTACCAAGCAGTATGGAGAAGTATTCGACACTATTTCTATTTGCCTGAGCAAAGGCCTGGGGGCTCCGGTTGGTTCTTTGTTGATCGGAAGCCATGCGGATATCAAAAGAGCGAAACGCATTCGTAAGGTGATGGGAGGAGCCTGGAGACAAGCCGGATACATTGCGGCAGCGGGTTTGTATGCACTGGAAAATCATGTAGATAGACTGGTAGAAGACCACAACAAGGCCAAGGAAATGGCTAAGGTGCTGGAAGGACTCGATTATGTAGAAGAAGTGTTGCCTTGCGAAACCAATATTCTAATTTTCAAACTGACTGACAAGTACACCAATCAGACTTTCTTGAAGAAGTTGGCAGATAATGGGGTGTTGGCTTTTGGCTTCGGCCCGCAATTGATTCGTTTTGTAACTCATTACGATTTTACAGATGATCACCTCACGCAAACCATTGAGGTGTTGAAAAAACTATAGATGAAAAAGATAACTCTCCTTGCTCTATTGGCCCTTTTTACGGCTTGTGGATCAAAGAAAACCGAACAGCAAGTGGCAAAACCAGAGACTGACGAAGCCATATTTTTTGTAGGCACTTACACTAAGAAGGAGGGCCATGTGGATGGTCAAGGTGAAGGTGTCTATGTGTATTCCATGAATAAGAAAACCGGGGCCATCAGCTATAAGGCTACAAGTGATGCCGTAATCAGTCCGTCTTATGTGGCGGTTCACCCCGATGGAAAGCACGTTTATGCAGTCAACGAATATGATGGCGGTGAGGATAGTTTTGCTTCGGTAACGGCCTTCAATTATAATCCAGAAGATTTCAGCCTAACTTATCTTAATGAGGTGAGTAGCGTAGGTCAATATCCTTGCTATCTAAGCATAGACAATACCGGCAAGTTTGTAATGGCTGCGAATTATGTTGGGGGTAGTGTTGTTCTTTTACCCATTATTGAGGATGGTATGCTGGGCAATTACTCATCGTACAAAAAACACGAAGGAGGTTCATCGCATCCGAGGCAAGAGGCACCTCATGCTCATCAAATATTCCAGCATGCTAAAAGTGGTTTGGTGGCCGCTGTAGATCTAGGAGCTGATAAAATCTATGCTTACGAGTTAGATACGGTGGGTCAGACATTGAATTATCTTAGAGACTTCATTAACCCACCAATGAGTGCGGGTCCGAGACACATGGTCTTTCATCCTGAAAAGGATATTGCCTATGTGCTAAATGAACTGATCGGCACCATTGAAGTTGCGACTTTCACCGACAGCCTTCGCTTTCAGCAAAAAGTGCAGATGATCTCTCTTCAGGAGCCCGGTGATAAGAGAGAACCTTCAGGAGCAGCTATAAAGATTCACCCTAATGGTAAATTCCTTTATGCTTCCAACCGTGGTGAAATCAACGAAGTAGTGGCTTTCAGAATAGGAGAGAATGGCGAGCTGATTAAAGTTGGTGCTTATTCATCTCAAGGAAAAACTCCAAGAGACTTTGAAATTGATCCTTCAGGCCAATTCATGCTGGTCGCCAATCAGGATACTAACACCATCGTGACCTATGAAATCAACCAGGAAACTGGTGAGTTGATTGATACCGGCTATATCGAAGAAGTACCGACTCCGGTTTGTATTAAGTTTTTGGGTCAGTGATCAAGGGATTGGTGAATCGGGGAATCAGGCATTTTTTGTTCAAAATCGCTGTCTTCAGATTGATTTGACTTAAATCGCCTCCTCTGTCCTTCGGAGGAGAATAGAAAGCCGGTACATTTTCCAAAACCATTAATTATATGATTCAGACTGTTGCTGGCACGAATTCCCCTCCTGTTTAGGAGGGCGTAGGGACTGCCTCCCAGTAGGCAGGGTGGTCATTTTAACTTAACTGATTTCCCACTCTTAGCACTACGCATAGCAGCATCCAGAATTTCCATCACCACCATATTGTTTTGGAGGGCGGAGAGGTCTGCATCTTGCGGTGAAATTTGTCCGCGAACGACTGCTGCTAACAAAGTGAAGGGGTCATCATTCGGGCTTTCTTTTTTTAGGTCGGTGAGTTTTTGTTCCTGTGCATTATCGCCTAACCTATAGCGTAAGGTGCTGCCATTGTCAGCAATAATTTGGCCTGTAACGCCATACACTTCCATGTCCTTACGTGAAACGGGCCAGTTCCATGAGGCCTGAATAATCACCTGGGTCTTAGGGTATTGGAGAACTATGGTGGCTTCATCATCTACCTTAGGGTAAATATCCGGTTTGTTGGTGGCCGTCATAGCAAAAACGGATTGAGGCCTTTCTCCCTTCATCAGCCAAGTAGCGAGGTTGGCTCCATAGCAGCCGAAGTCAGTCAAGGCTCCAGCTCCATTATACTTAGGGTCAGTTAGCCATTCCAGAAACTCC
>JABXIP010000532.1 GCA_013373005.1 Cytophagia bacterium
CAGTACCCTGACCTGCCAGCACCACATTCCTTGGGTTCCAGGTGAATCCATACTGCCAAGGATTATCATCTATAGGGTCTGGAGCCAAAAGCCCACCGCAGAAGGACTCAAAAGCCCGAAGTTCAAGCCCTTTGTCTTTGCGAATATGGTCTATCACCTTCATGGCAGACATGTGATCCAATCCCGGATCGAGTCCACACTCATTCAAAAAAAGAAGCCCTTTCTCTTCTGCCTTTTCGTGCAAAGCTTTCATATCGGCCGACACATAGGAAGCCGTAAAAAGATGCTTTCCATGCTTCAAACAATCCTCCGCTACTACAGGGTGAAACTTGGCCGGCAGCATGGAAACCACCAAATCATTTTGAGCGATAAGCCCCTGCCGTTCGGCATCATTGGTAATGTCAAGGGCCTCAGCAAAACCTCTTTCTGAACCCTTTACTTTTTCTTCAGCCAGCTGCAGGGCATAATCAGCTACTGTTACGTGCCAATCTCTTTCTTCCGCATGATCTAGCAAATATTTGATCAATGAATTGGCAGAACGACCGGCTCCAAATACTAAAATTTTCTCCATAGGTTAGTTTACAATAGGTATTGAACGAATTAGGTGAAAATGCCTGCCAAGGGCAAGTTTGACGTCCAATTTAGTTAGACGTCATGCCGGAAAAATAGACCATAAGTTTTCAAAGGGTCTATTTTATCCGGTATCTCATTTTTATTATTCTTTAGAGATTCCAGATATTTTTCTCCCTTATTTAATTTAAGGAAGAAAAATTCCGCAATGACGATCAATTGATCGTTTAAGCCGATTCTTAAAAAGATTCGTATCTTCATCGCCCTCTCAAACAAAACCTATGTCAAAAAGAGAGATCACAAGAACTTCAAGAATTACAGCCTACTCTGACCATTCCATTGCACAGGAAGTTGCAGAACTCATTGAAGAAGCAAAAAAGGCTGCCAGTCAAGCCTATGCTCCCTATTCAAAGTTTATGGTTGGAGCTGCCCTTAAACTGAGTAATGGACTGATCATTCGTGGTAACAATCAGGAGAATGCGGCTTATCCCTCAGGCCTTTGTGCTGAACGCGTTGCTTGCTTTGCAGCCAAAGCTCAATATCCTGATGAATCGATTGAAATGGTTGCCATTGTTGCTAAAAATGCTGATGCGGATCATTTTAAATTAGCCACTCCATGTGGAAGCTGCAGGCAATCCATGAGTGAATATGAGAATAACCAAAAAGAGCCAATTAAGCTCTACCTTCTGGCTGATGATGGTCAGGTATATGAATCTGAATCTATTGAGAACTTACTCCCCTTTAAATTCTCAGATAAGAATCTAAAAGAAGATTGACTCGATCGTCACCCTGAATTTATTTCAGGGTCTCCGATTTTAGATTCTGAAACAAGTTCAGAATGACGAAATTAGCAGACTTCAAAGTCAGAAAAACAACCCTCGTACAACAATGGAAAAACGAATTTCATTTGAATTCAATGCTCGATATGAGGTGCTTGGAACACCATCTCAAGAAGTGGAAGAGTTTTGGCTGGTTTGCCATGGTCACGGGCAGCTAGCCAGGTATTTCATCAAGAAATTTGAAAGTATTGCCGACCCAAAAAGATTAATCATCGCTCCCGAAGGTCTCTTCAGGTACTACCTGCAGGGATTCACCGGTCGTGTTGGTGCTACCTGGATGACCAAGGAGGATAGAGTAAGCGACATCAACAACTATATCAACTACCTTACTGCTGTGTACCATGAAGTAAGATCGCAGCTAAAGAATGATGTTAAGATTACTTTTTTGGGCTTCTCTCAGGGAGCTGCTACTATTTCAAGATTAGCTACCATGACCGATCTAGACTTTGACCGATTGGTGCTCTGGGCCGGAATATTTCCACCTGACTTGCCACCTCTGAAAAGTACAGACAGATTAAGCAATAAGCAGTGTTTTTTAGTCTATGGATTAGAAGATGAATTCTTAACTGAAGGAAGGATTAGAGAACAAGAAAGTATTGCCAGCCAGATAAAAGTTACCCCCGAAAACATCAGCTTCGAGGGCAAACATGAATTGTCTGATCAGACTCTTTTGGAGATTGCATCAAAGCCTTATCTCCACCAATAACTTCTTCTAGACACGCGAGCCGCTTCTGAAGTAGGTAGAATGATTACTGGTCCTTCATAAATTCCTCCGTTATCACCAATGTCTTCAACCCGAACGGAGATGACATTCTTTCCTTCTTTAAGTAAGCCATTTGGAATATTGTAGACTCTCAATTCTGCATAGCTCCTGGAAGCTCCCATTCTTCGGTTATCATTGGTTTCCCCAATCTTCTGTCCATTAACATAGACCTCATCGAAGTCATCAATTTTTCCGCAAATGAGAGTCATGTCTTTGGTTTTGGCTCCCGGTTGTAATGTGAAAGTCTTCCGATACCATGCGAAATCATTCAGGTCGTAAATACCTATGGTTTTCCAATTAGATGGCACCATGATGCTCTGCCATTTACTGTCATCGTAGTTGGGATCTGCAAAATCCTGATCATCGGCTGTCTTAATTTTCCAGACACCTTCCAGAAAAACACCATCTTCGGCATAAAAGTCATCGAGATAAAGAATTCCAATCGCACCACTATAGATTCCACCTTCACCTCCTTGGTCGTAGACCCGAACAGCAATCTGATTATCACCATCATAGTTCAACACTTCAGGTGGAATCATATAGACTCTCTCAGCATTCCAGGCAGTGTAATAATCAGGGTAGAAACCTCCGGAGAAGCCAACCTTCACTCCATTAATAAATACCTCATCTACATCATCGATATAACCAAGTGATATCAGATGATACCTATCCTTTTTGAGACCCTTTCCGCTGAACTTGGTCCTGTACCAGGCAAAGCCATCGTAACCATTGAATCCCTCTCGCTCCCAGCGTTCAGGAACGTATATTTCTTCCCAGTCTGAGTCATCATAGTCGGTAGCCGACCACTCTTCTCTGTCTCCAATCGAAAACTTCCAGTGCCCTCTCAAGTTGAGTAGCCTTCTAGCGTCCTGACCAAGGATCATCGACTGCACTCCAATGATTAAGAGTATGATTAATATTTTTTTCATTTGCGTTTCAAATTAATCCGACTGCCATTAAGGACAGCCGGAGTATTGTAGTTTTAGTTTAGTTGTGTTTGAGCCATTTGACCTTTGAGCTTACGATACAATTTTACGGCCTATTTCAAAGGCCGATGTCATTGTGGAGTAAACGAATGTCATAAGTTGTCACGGGACTCCTCCGCCCTACGGGCACCTCATCTTAAAAGAGGAGAAGACTTCGCGCTTCAAGCTTTTAGCAATTTATACCCCACTCCATGAACCGTTAATATATGCCTTGGCTCATTTGGGTTTTCTTCAATGCGCTGGCGTAGTCTCAGTATAAAGTTATCGACAGTTCTAGTGGTAGGTTGGCTTTCATATCCCCAAACTTTATTGAGCAAATCGTATCTGCTAACCACTTCATTGGTGTGCTCAGCCAGATAATGTAATATCTCAAACTCCTTATGAGACATACGAACCTCTCCTTCTTCGGTTCTGGCAGTAAACTGATTAAAGTCTACGGTAAGCCCACCAATTGTTACTTCCCCTTTTAAGGCTGTATCTCCATTTCCTTGGGTCCTGCGAAGAATGGCTTTTACCCTGGCAATCAGCTCACGTAGACTAAATGGTTTGGTGAGGTAATCATCGGCACCTAACTCAAGCCCCAAGACCTTGTCTATTTCCTCACTTTTAGCAGTAAGGAATACAATGGGCGTCATAATACCTGCCTTACGCATAGCCTTGCACACTTCGAAGCCAGACATCTTAGGCATCATTACATCCAGAATAATCAGGTCGAACAAGCCAGCAGTAGCTTTTTTAAGACCTTCTGCTCCATCAATTGCCAATTCAACCTGGTAAGACTCGAACTCGAGATTGTCTTTCAACCCAAGCCTCATTGAGGGTTCGTCTTCTACAATTAAAATCTTTGCCATAGGTTATGTATCAATGTTCAGTGTTCAATGTTCAATGTTCAATTAGGAATTCTTTTCTAGATTAAATCATTCCTTCTTTATAGGAATAAGTACTTTGAACTCGCTGCCCTCTCCCGGCTTACTTTCTACCAGTACCCTTCCATAATGCGCATCTACGATGTGCTTCACAATCGAAAGTCCCAATCCTGAGCCTTTGGTGTCGTGCACATCGCCAGTAGGCACTCGATAAAATTTCTCAAACAGTTTGTCCAACTGATTTTTGGCTATGCCCATACCATGGTCTTTTACCGAAATAAAGGCAAAGTCAGCTTCCTTACCTGTGGTCACATCCAACCGCTTGTTCTCCAGGCTATATTTCATGCCGTTATCAATTAGATTCACTAATACTTCAATTAGCGCTTCCTTATCGGCATTCACCTGAAGTTTCTTAGGACTAAGCTTTAAAGAATGCTCAAAACCATTACTATCGAGATGGTAGGAATAGGTGCTCATAACATCTTCTACCACTTCCGACAGATCTAGAGCTGTTTTGTGATACTCGCGTTTGTGCGCCTCAATTTTGGAGAAACTAAGAATACGATTGAGCATATTGGTGAGCCTGTTTACCTCTTTGGTGATAATCTCGTAATACTCCATCTTCTTGCTTTCATCCTTTACCCTTCCGAGCAAAAGTGTTTCCGCAAACATATTAATAAGCGCAAGTGGCGTACGAATCTCATGGGAAACATTTGATACGAAATCGGCTTTCTTCTGGGCTAGCTCCATCTCCCGCTGCACATTGCGGAACACTAGCCCAACACCAATGATCATAACCACCATGAGGAGTCCCAAAGCAATCAGGTTTTGCTCCTTTCTCCTGTTAACAGCTTGTTCCACGGTACCTCCTTCACGGGCAATTCCTACTTCAAAGCGAGGCATCAGATCAAGCGGTTCACTTTCAATTTGCCCCACCAACTCGCCAGAGGTAGAGTATACCTGAAAATTATCTTCTATTCTGGTACAGGTAATGATGAAATCGCCTTGTGCCATCTCCTGAAACTTCGGAACAAGAGATTGCTCTATGAATTTGACGGCATTAAAGAAATAGAGGTTGAGGTATGTTTTACCATTAGACTGAGAAATGAAAAATTGATAATCAATCTCCATTCCTGCATAGTCGAAACTCTCATCAAATGACTGCACTTTCTGGAAGTTGCTTTCTTCCATATACCGCACCAATCGATTTACGGTAGATTGATTCCGTTCCGCCAGATTATTGGCAATAGAAACAAAATCCTCTGCTAGAAATTTTTCATTGGCAGAAAGCATAGATTCTTCCCAGCCATTGATTTCCTTTTTATAAAGAGCATAAAAAAAGTTGTAGGAGGACAGCCGATCAATCATTCTTCGAGGATCTGAATCGGAGCTTCCTTCCTGTATAACTTTGAAAACCTCTGAGCTCTTATCTTGTGCCACTTGGTTGACAGAGAATAGTACAGATTCCAATTGTCTCCGATAAATAGTGGTAAGTTCGCGCTCATCTACAGTGAGTGAATTGAGCTGAAAAACCCCATAGGTCACTACCGGAATCACCAGAATGAGCAGTACAATGAAGATGGATTTTTTACCAGATTTAGTCAATTCAGCAGCATTTTATCTTCATGAAATTAAGCATTAGACAAATGCTCTATTAATTTTGTGACATTCTTTTACAAAGCATGGTTTTTTAACCTGAATCAGCTACCTTTGCAGCCCGAAATAAATTTTATTGAAATGTTAAAGAATTACGAGACAGTATTCATTTTAAATCCCGTTTTGTCTGACGATCAGATGAAGGATGCTGTCGGCCAGTACGAACAACTCCTCAAAGATGGTGGAGCTGAGATCATTAACAAAGAAATGTGGGGACTTAAGAAATTGGCTTATCCAATTCAGCACAAGTCTACCGGTTTCTATAATCTCATGGAGTTCAAAGCCGACCCAAGTTTAATTGCTTCTCTTGAAATCGAGTATAAAAGAGACGAGAGAGTAATGAGATTCTTAACTATTGCACTTGACAAACACGCAGTTGAGTACAATGACAAGAGAAGATCTGGTGCATTTAACAAGAAAACCAAGAAAGAGGAGGCAGCAGCATGACATTAGTAAACGAACCAGTAAACAGAGAGCAGCAGAAGAAGAAATACTGCCGCTTCAAGAAAAACGGTATTAAATACGTAGACTACAAGAACCCAGATTTCTTGATGAGCTTCGTGAATGAGCAAGGTAAAATTCTTCCTAGAAGAATTACCGGTACAAGCTTAAAATACCAGAAGAAAGTTACTCAGGCAGTAAAGAGAGCAAGACACATTGCCCTTCTTCCTTACGTAGCAGACGGTTTAAAATAATCCCCTAAACTGAAGAGAAGTCATGGAAGTAATATTGAAAACAGATATTAAAGGTTTAGGTTATAAGAACGATACCGTAAGCGTGAAGCCAGGTTACGGTAGAAACTACCTGATACCACAAGGCTTTGCTATCATTGCCAATGAGTCTAACCGCAAAATGATCGAAGAGAACATTAAGCAAGCGGCTCACAAAGCTGAGAAGATCAAAACTGATGCAGAAGCTATTGCTGCGGCAATTGGTGATACTGTATTGGAGATCAAAGCTAAAGTTGGTGATAGTGGTAAAATCTTCGGAGCAGTTACTACCCTTCAGATTTCTGATGCATTGAAAGCTAATGGCATCGATGTTGACAGAAAGAAAATCTCTTTCAAAGGAGAAGTGAAGATGGTAGGCGACTATGAAGTAGAGATTGATCTACACAAAGAAGTAAAGAAAGATGTTAAATTCAGCGTTGTAGCTGAGTAAGACATATCTTAACAATAAAGGAAAAGCCTCAGCGGAAACGTTGGGGCTTTTTTTTGCTTCATCATTTATAGAATACCAACAACTCGTACTTGGAGTACTGAGAGTATATGGACGAATGTCCTCCAAAATGGATAACAATAGTTCTGCCAGCAGGTACTCTGAATGCTGGAGATCCTATCATCTTTATACTCGTCTCGAATAGTTTTTTAACACCAGTTGAGTTAGAGTTTACGATTTCCCCACCGTTCGCCCAAACAACCTTAAAATCTGGATTAGGTGCACCATCTGCAGTTACAAACAAGTAGACCTCTTTAGATGAGTCGAAACGAATAGTATGTTTTTTTTTGATTTCATCTGTATCTGTAATCGTAAAATCATCATAACCATAAAATTTATAGCCCATACTTTTCCCGGATTCTACCGTGGCCTTTCGAACGTCTAAAAGCGTTTTTAGCTCCTGAGCATAAACATCTGCTGAAAATAAGACCAGCAATACAACAATGAGATTCTTAAAATTCTTTCGCACTTTTAGTAAAATTGGTTGAAGATTTTTCAAGATACTTCAGAACACTATTTATTCCTAACTATCTCCTAATCAACATATAACCAAAAAACCCTGACGTTTCCGTCAGGGCTTCGTGCTCCGCGTCAGCAAGCACACATACTTAGCTAGTGATTCTCCTTAGAGTAACTCAGATTGGCTATTATCATTGACAACAAATTGAGAGTCATTAAAGGATGATTACCCGAAACTAAACAACCTATTTCTGGAACTCCAGTTATTCAAAACTGTGTCAACAGATTGTCTATACTTGGTTTAAAGTTTGAGGTTTGAAGTTTAATGTCTCACACACTTTGAGCTTGAAACATTGAACATTGAACTATTGCAGCATCACAGCAAGCGTTTGCAATACAATTCAGTTGACCGTTTTTGAATAGCCCACATATTTTTTCTTAATTTCAATAGAGCAAGACAGCCGGTCTGCACATTGACACTAAGAAAAACCACTATAAAACACTCTAAATCAACCTTATCATGAAATCTGGTCAAAGACGCGTTGTCATTGAAAACGTTTCCCCTGAAATCAACTGCGGACAACACGCTGCCAAAAGAGTTGTAGGCCAAAACTTTGAGGTTTCAGCAGACCTTCTGGCCGATGGCCATGACGTGCTGAATGCCCACATCAAATACAAGCACGAAAAAGCCAGAAGCTGGAAATATGCTCCTATGAAACTGGGAGAGAACGATAACTGGTCAGGTTCTTTCGAAGTTGAAAAACAAGGTCTCTACGAATATACGGTTGAGGCTTGGGTAGACTATCCGCTTACCTGGCAACACAACATTGAGCGCAAAATCGATGACAAACAACATGTGAATGTTGAATTGGAAGATGGTATTCAATACCTGAAAGATGCTAAAAAGAAAAGCAAGGAGGACAAGGACTATTTAGACCAGCTTATTGCGGCCTTCGCCAATCCTGATGAGTATAGCTTCGCTATAAAAGAAGCGCAATCAGAAAGGCTTCATGACATATTTTGGGCTAACCCAAGTAAGAAATTCGCAACTACTTACGAGAAGCAGCTTCCACTTTATGTAGATCGTCAAAAAGCACTTTACAGTACCTGGTATGAATTCTTTCCAAGATCTACCGCCAAGAAGGCCGGCCAGCACGGTACTTTCAAGGATGTGCTGGACATCATTCCACTGGTAGCTAAACAAGGCTTCGATGTAATCTACTTCCCTCCGATCCACCCTATTGGAACGGCTCATAGAAAAGGAAAGAACAATACCACAACCGCCTTACCTGAAGATGTTGGGGTGCCATGGGCAATAGGCAACAAAGAAGGCGGGCACAAAGACATTCTCCCAGAACTAGGCACCTTAGATGACTTTAAAGAAGTGATCAGGGTAGCCGGTGAGCATGGAATTGAAATTGCCATGGACTTTGCCTTGCAATGCTCACCCGATCATCCATATGTGAAGGAGCATCCAAGCTGGTTCAAATGGAGACCAGATGGAACGGTTCAGTATGCAGAAAACCCTCCTAAGAAATATCAGGACATCTACCCTATCTACTTCGAGTCAGATGACTGGGAGAATATGTGGGAAGAGTTTGTTGGAATTACACTCTTTTGGAATGAATTGGGGATCAAAATCTTCAGGGTAGACAATCCGCATACCAAGCCTTTTGGCTTTTGGGAATATTTAATCGCTCAAGTGAAGAAAGTAGATGCGGATGTGCTCTTTCTGGCCGAGGCCTTTACCAAACCCAAGACCATGCAAAGGCTAGCTAAAATTGGTTTTAGCCAGGGCTACACTTACTATACCTGGAGAAGTAGCAAGGCTGAAATCATTGAGTACATGAATGAACTCACCAAAGGACCAATGAAAGACTACTTCCGTCCAAACTTTTGGCCTAACACCCCTGACATTAACCCATGGATGCTGCAAGGAGGAAATGAAAACCTTTACACTGTTCGGCACATGATGGCCGCCACCTTAAGCTCAAACTTTGGAATGTACGGACCGGTTTATGAGCAAATTGAGCATGCGCCTGTCATTGGTAAGGAAGAATACCTGAACTCAGAGAAATATGAGGTGAGGCATTGGGACTGGACAAAAGTGACTAAACTGAGTACGCTAATAGCCAAAATCAACAAGATTAGAAAAGAACATACAGCCTTACAGGAAACGAACAATATAGACTTCTGCCAGATAGACAATGACAGAATCCTTTCTTACTTCAAGCAAAGTCAGGATAAGTCAGACAATCTGCTCTTCGCGGTTAACCTCGACCCTTACAATCGACAAGGCGGATGGGTTCAGGTTCCAAAGTACAAAATGGGGCTTTCCAACGAACAACCTATTCGAGTGACAGATTTGATTACAGGAAACAGCTACATCTGGAACCAGGAATGGAATTATGTAGAACTCGATCCATACCAGATACCATATCATATATTTTCGATACATTATTAGTCAGAATTATGGCCAAAGCGAGCAACAAAAGGAATCAGGCATGGATTGCTAAGTTTGAAGATGAAAGCTTCAGACAAAAGCTGAGTAATGATATTCTTCCCAAATACATGATGGGAACTCGCTGGTATGCGGCCAAAACACAGAAGGCAAAAACTTATAGAATAGAAATGAATATGCCGTTTCAGATCAACGATTCTGAAACGGCATATTTTATTACCATAGAAATCAATTTTGAAGCGGGGTTCACGGAGTACTATTTTATGACGCTGGCCTTTGTAGAACCAGATGCAAAGCTGGACGATCCTAAAGGTGCAGTTCACAAAATATCCATAGGCGATGAAAAAGGGCTCATTATTGATGCGCTTTATTACGAACCTTTTAGACAGGCTCTTTATGAACAAATGCTATCGCAGAAAAGTGTTACCGATGGTAATACCAGACTGACATTTGAAAGAGGGAAAGTGCTGAGATCCAGTCCTGCTTATGAATCTTCCCGGGTATTAGGCTTCGACCAAAGCAATACCTCAATTGAATACAATGGCAAGTATTTCTTCAAGGCCTACAGAAGGCTCTTCCAGGATACTAACCCTGATTTGGAGCTAACGAAATTCTTATCAGATGGCAGTGATTTTAACAACTGCCCGAAATATGCAGGCAGCATCAGTTGGATCAAGAATGAATACGCCACCATATCCATCGGTATCATGCAGGAACGCATTGACAATATTGGAGAAGCATGGAATCACACCCTTGATATGATGAAAGGGTATTTCGAGCGTATTCAGGCAACAGATATCGATCCGGCAGACATTCAAGACATCAAAAACTTTGAGCTGGTCAGTCCAAAAGATTTGAAATCAGACTTCCGTTTGCTAATAAGCGATGATGTTTTGGAAAAGGTAGAGAAAATGGCTCTTCGCGTTGCAGAAATGCACATCGCCCTATTCAAAAATAAAGTAGATGCCAAGTTCTTCCCCATACCATTCAATGGAGACTATACGGTTTGGCTTAAGAATCGAATTATTTATCAGGTAAATGCCCGCTTTATTTTGGTGGAAGAGAACCTGAATAAGCTCGAAGGCTTGGCTAAAGAATATGCAGAGATGTTTGTGGCATCCCGCGAAGAAGTAACCACCCGTTTCTTAGCTTTCGAAGAAACTCAGCTTAACTCAAGCAGAATCAGAATTCATGGCGACCTGCATTTGGGCCAGATTTTAATGAATGAAGAAGACGACTTCTACATTATTGACTACGAAGGTGAACCTGAAAGTACGATTCGCGATAGAAAAGTAAAGCAAACCCCTTTAAAGGATGTTGCCGGAATGCTCCGCTCCTTCCACTATGGAGTGTATGCCGTCATTTTCGATGAAAATATTAAGCACAAGCTATCAAGAGAGAAGCTCTTTGAGGCTGGAGAAAAATACTACAGGGCAATTGCCGGAGTATTCCTCAACAAATATGTCTCTACTGCCATGGCCAAGAATTTGGACATAGGTTATGAATCAGAGATCAGATACTTGTTGAAATATCATCTGCTCGAAAAAGCAGTTTACGAAATAGGCTATGAATTGAAAGCCAGACCGGACTGGGTAATTATTCCATTGACCGGTATCAAACAAATTTTAGAAGAATGACCATGAAGGAACATGTATACGTAACCTCCAACTCTCTGATGACAGATTTTGACAGTAGCCTGTTTAAGTCTGGTAAGCACTTTAAGCTCTATGAGAAGCTTGGTTCCCATGTAATGGAATTGGATGGTAAAGAGGGTACTCATTTTGCCGTTTGGGCTCCAAACGCCAGCAAAGTTCAGCTCATTGGTGACTTTAACTTCTGGAATGGAAAGGGCTATGAATTGTATCCTCGTTGGGATGGCTCAGGTATTTGGGAAGGCTTTGTTGAAGGAATTGGCCAGGGGGCCATTTATAAATACAAGATACACTCCAGCAACTATGGTCAGATTTTAGAAAAGGGTGACCCCTTTGCCATGCACTGGGAAGTGCCACCCAAAACCGCTTCCATAGTCTGGAATAATCAATACAAGTGGAAGGATTCCAAGTGGTTGAAAACCAGAAAAGAGAAAAATGCGCTTAACCAGCCTTTCTCTGTTTATGAGGTTCATCTTGGATCGTGGCGAAGAAAGAAAAACGGAGATTCACTTTCGTACAAGGAGCTTTCGAAAGAGCTGGTTTCCTACATCGTAGAAATGGGCTACACGCATGTGGAGTTTTTGCCAGTAATGGAACACCCATTCTTTGGCTCTTGGGGATATCAGTGCACCGGTTATTTTGCGCCAACCTCTCGCTATGGAACACCTGATGATTTCATGGCCATGATGGACGCCTTTCACAAGGCTGAAATTGGAGTAATTCTGGACTGGGTGCCTTCCCACTTCCCTAACGATGCCCATGGTATCTACAACTTTGACGGAACCCACCTTTTTGAGCATGCTGACCCGCGACAGGGATATCACCCAGATTGGAGTTCATATATCTTCAACTATGGTCGAAATGAAGTTCGATCATTCCTCATTAGCAGTGCCGGTTTCTGGATGGACGTATGCCATGCCGATGGCTTAAGAGTAGATGCTGTAGCCTCTATGCTTTACCTGGATTATTCCAGAAAAGAAGGAGAATGGATTCCGAACCAGTATGGTGGAAGAGAAAACCTGGAAGCCATTTCCTTCCTCAAAGAATTGAATGAATATGTCTACAGTGAATTTGATGGAATTCAGACCATTGCTGAAGAGTCAACTGCCTGGCCGGCAGTTTCGCGCCCAACTTATGTTGGTGGGCTTGGCTTTGGTATGAAGTGGATGATGGGCTGGATGCACGATACGCTAGAGTACTTCCAAAAGGATGCCTTCTACAGACAGTATCACCAGAACAACATTACCTTCAGTCTAAACTATGCCTTTACCGAGAACTTTATGCTACCGCTTTCTCACGATGAGGTAGTGCATGGAAAAGGGCCATTGATGGACAGAATGCCGGGTGATGAATGGCAGAGATTCGCCAATCTGAGAACACTATACGCCTACATGTATACGCATCCGGGAACCAAGCTAGTGTTTATGGGTGGAGAAATTGCACAAACTACTGAGTGGAAGCATGACTATTCAATTGACTGGCATTTGCTTGATTTCGAGTCTCACAAGGGTATGCAAAAGTTGACCAAAGCACTCAATGAGCTTTACAAGTCGGAACCAGCACTTTACGAGCATTCCTTTACTGCAGAGGGCTTTGAATGGATAGAATTGAACGATTATCAAAATTCTGTTTTAAGCTTTATCAGAAAAGGAAAGAATGAAGCTGATAACCTCGCAGTAATCTGTAATTTCACGCCCGTTGTTCGCGAGAAGTACCGAATTGGTATTAACGGAGAAACCTGGAAAGAAATATTCAATTCAGATGCTGAAGAATTCTGGGGTAGTGGGATTACCAATTCAGGAAGTCTTAAATCGCAACAGCTACCTCACCATGGAAGACCGAACTCATTGGAGCTAACATTGCCTCCTTTGTCGGTTATTATTTTCAAACAAGAGCCTGAGAAAAAAGCTGCTAAAAAAACTGCAGCTAAGCCGAAGGCCAAGAAGTAGGAAAACTCCTAATGGATAGATATTTATGTATTCACGGGCACTTTTATCAGCCCCCAAGAGAAAATGCTTGGCTAGAAAAAATTGAGATTCAGCCAAGTGCTTTCCCATATCACGACTGGAACGAAAGAATTACCAAGGAATGCTATTATCCCAATGCATTTTCAAGAGTATTGAACGATGATCAGAAGATCATCGACATCGTTGACAATTACAGTAAGATCAGTTTCAATTTTGGCCCAACCCTCCTTTCCTGGATGGAGCAGCACGCTGTTGAAACCTATCAAGCCATTCTTGATTCGGACAAAGAGAGTCTGAAGAATTTCAATGGGCACGGCTCGGCCATGGCACAGGTATATAATCACATGATTATGCCTCTAGCCAACAGGCGGGACAAGGAAACCCAGATCATTTGGGGAATCAAGGACTTCAAAAAACGCTTTGGAAGAGATCCGGAGGGCATGTGGCTGGGAGAGGCTGCCGTTGATACTGAGTCCTTAGAACTGATGGTCGACCATGGCATCAAGTTTACCCTTCTGGCACCACGACAAGCAGCGAGGTTCAGAAAAATTGGAGACCAAAAGTGGACTGAGGGAATAGATTCTAACAAGCACTATCGCTATAATTTACCCAATGGCAAAAGCATTGCGCTGTTTTTCTATGATGGCGAACGTTCACAAAACGTGGCTTTTAAAGGCGTTTTGGGTAATGGAAAAGCATTCGCTCACGACCTGATGGAAGGCTACCGTGGCGATATAGAAAACGAATTTGTACACATTGCCACAGACGGAGAAAGCTACGGTCACCACCACAAGAATGGTGATATGGCTTTGGCTTATTGCCTGAGGTATATTGAGGAGAACCACTTCACCAAACTCACTAACTATGGTGAATACCTATCGCTGTTTGAGCCGGAATATGAGGTGGAAATTCATGAGAATAGCTCATGGAGCTGTGTGCATGGTGTAGAAAGATGGAGATCTAACTGCGGCTGCCATACCGGTGGTGAAGGCCATTGGAATCAAAAGTGGAGAGAACCCCTTAGAACGGCCTTGGACAATGCCAGAGATACCATGATCGGCATTTATGAGAAGGGCATGAAGGCCTTTGTGAATGACCCTTGGGCCATGAGGAATGATTATATCGAGGTGATTTTAGATCGTTCCAAAAGCAACCTCAATAAGTTTCTCAGGAAATATATTCCAAGAAAACTTACGGATGATGAACGCACCCATGTCATGAGAATGCTCGAAATGCAGCGCAACGGTATGCTTATGTATACCAGCTGTGGGTGGTTCTTCAACGATATTTCAGGAATAGAGACGCTTCAGATCTTACAGTATGCCAGTAGAGCCATACAATTAGGTGAAAGTGAATCCGATGTTAGATTCGAGCAAAAGTTTCTTGATGATCTTGGTGAAGGTTTTAGTAACAAAGCTTCTGAAGGCAGTGGTAAAGACATCTACCTGAAGAGCATTAAGCCTTATCAGCTTTCGCTAACGCAGGTGGGTATGCACTATGCTGTAGCCTCACTTTTTGCTGATAATCCACAGAGTTTAACGGTGCTAAACTATGAGTGTACCAGTATTTTCTTCGATAGAAGAAGCGCGGGTATGCAAAAGTTGGCCTATGGAACAACTCAAGTAAGGTCTAAAGTAACCACCTCTAATAAGGAATTCAGTTTTGTTGTGCTCTACCTGGGCCAACATCATCTCATTGGAGGGACATCTAAAAGACTTTCTACAGAAGAGTTTGAACCTATTTCAAGTGCCCTTTGTAAGGCATTCGACCAAAGCAATATTTCTCAGGTAGTAGACATAATCAAAGAAGGGTTCAAGGCTCATACCTTCTCATTCTTCGGTATGTTTAAGGATGAGCAGATGAAGTTGGTCAATCAATATCTAGCTCAAAGTGAAGAACTTGCCTACGATTCTTACCGAAAAATTTACGACAGAAATTATAACATCCTCAATGTAATGAAGGTAGAGAATCTGCAGATTCCCCCTACCCTAAAGCAAAACATTGAAGATGTAATTAATATAGAGTTCAAGGACTTGCTTGTAAACGGGCATTTCAGCATTCAGAAAATGGATGAGCTGTGCGATGAGGTAATGAAGTGGGGAATTAATCTCAACGAAGAGTTACTCAATGCCAAGTTGAATGACAAGCTAGATGTTATGTTTAAGGAATTTTTGGCAGATAATTCAAACCACAAAGTTCTGGACGATATTCTGACCACCATTAAACTGTGTAAGAAGGTAAACCTTAAGCCCATTTTGGTGAATCTACAGAACTCCGTTTTTGAGCTCAGCGTATCCATGATCTCCAAAAGCAAAACGCCAATTGATGGAAATCAGAAGGTAGTTGAAACTTTAGAGGAAATTGCCAGCGAGATTAATATAGACCTTTCTTATATCAAGAAACAGGTGGTTTCTTAGAGTTAGACTCTAGGATAAAGGCCATTTAATTCAGGCAGCCGAGCCTCCGATATTTGCACCAGCTAATCCTCCTTTTTTAAAGGAGGTGCCCACAGGGCGGAGGATTTAATCTTGCCGTATTTCTTGATAAAAGAAAACACGCCTATTCCGAATGACCCCTGTGATTTTCTGAATAGATTAAAACTTCCTTATAGCAAGCTTATATGGCATGCTATAAGGAAGTTTTTACGATCTATTTTAAATATAAACGCCAATGGAGTGGCGCACACATAACTTTAAGCATAAAAAAAGGCGGTATTGTTCCCAATAACCGCCCGTCTCAAACGAGAACTCACCTATGGAAAGTCCTAAATGTCTTATTAAAGCTCTACGACAGAGTTTTCTTCGAAAGTCAATTGATTAGGAACGTACTTATCAGCATCCCAATCATTTTCCCATTTCTGACCATCGATCAAATATCTAAACTGATATTCCTTTCCGGTTTCAAGCTTAACGGTAGCTTTAAAGTCACCGCTCTTTAATTTCTTCATTTCAGTAGCTGTTGTGTCCCAATCGTTGAACTCACCTACAAGTGCTACTTTACCTGCTCCTTCAGCGGCCTCTGCAGGCAACTGAAAAGTGACGTTTGCCTCAGGCTTAGTCTTTAATAGTTGTTTTTTGATACTCATTTCCTTCCAAGTTTCTATACAAATTTTCTCAGATTTCCAGCATGCAACAAGCACTAGCGCAAAAAAAGTGGTGAAACGTTTGCATACAAACCAGCATCTTAAGTCACTCTATTTCAGTCGCTTTCACATAACAAACGTTTGTTTCAATTAGAATCGAAGCTTTTAGGAAAAGACACAAGGAACACTTGATGCCGGAGTGAAGTTATGCAGCCAATAAAACTTTATCTTTGAATATGTTCAGAACAGAGATTGAAGGACAATCAAGTCCGGCCAAACTCACTTATTCTTCCAAAGTACTTACCATCGGCTCTTGCTTCTCCGATAGTATTGGAGAGCGACTTGAAAAGTCGAAGTTTGATATAAAGGTTAATCCTTTCGGTACTATTTTTAACCCGCTTTCCATTTTCGAGTTGCTGGAACTTTCACTTGAACGTTCTGAAATTCTGGAACATGCAACCCTCAAAAGAGATGGCTATTACCTGAATTACAAGTTTCACTCCTCCTTTAGAGCCAAAACAAAAGACACTTTACATAAACGAATGGAAAGTGCCCTAACAGAGGTAAGGGATAGACTTGCAGAAGCAGATTTCATATTCATTACTTTTGGAACTGCCTGGGTTTATGAACAACTAAAAACCCATATGCTGGTGGCCAATTGCCATAAGGTTCCGCAAAAGGAGTTTAACAAACGGCTTATTGCGGTAGAGGAAATCATCCCGGCTTTCTTCACACTAAAAGAATCCATTAATCAACTGAACCCGAAGGCGCAATTTATCATTACCGTTAGCCCGGTTAGACATACCAGAGATACCTTGGCCCTCAACTCAGTGAGCAAATCTGTCCTTCGTCTTGCGGCACATTATATGCAAGATATGGCTTCAGATGTCCATTACTTTCCTGCCTATGAAATAATGATGGATGATCTGCGAGACTATCGTTTTTTTGAGAAAGACCTCATTCACCCCAACGAACAGGCTATCGACTACATCTGGGAGAAGTTCATTGGCACCTACCTTGATGAAAAATCTAAGCATACACTGGAAAAATGGGCCAAAGTTAGTCAGGCATTGAATCACAAACCATTTAATCCAAAGTCTGGATCACATCAGAAGTTCTTGAAGAACACCCTCGAGCAACTTTATCAATTGAAAAAGGATTTGCCTACTGAAAAAGAGATTAGCCTACTGAAAAAGCAATTGAAATAATGGCAGATCATAAGCATACCAACAGACTCATTGAGGCCTCATCGCCCTATTTACTTCAACATGCCCATAATCCTGTAGACTGGTTCCCCTGGGGTGAAGAAGCCTTGGAACAAGCGAAGAAAGAAAACAAGCCCATCATTGTTAGCATTGGCTATTCTGCCTGCCACTGGTGCCATGTAATGGAACGGGAAAGCTTTGAGAATGAAGACATAGCCGACATCATGAACGAACATTTTGTCTGCATCAAAGTCGATCGTGAAGAAAGGCCAGACGTAGATCAAGTATACATGGAAGCCGTGCACGCTATGGGCTTGCAAGGCGGCTGGCCGCTGAATGTATTTCTTCTGCCCGACCAAAGACCATTCTATGGGGGAACCTACTTTCCGGCTAAAGGATGGGCTCAGCTTTGTATGCAGGTGAACAGAGCTTTTAATGAGCAGTTCGATGAATTAGCCAAATCGGCCGATGGCTTTATGAATACTTTGGGCCGTAGTGAGGTAGAAAAATATGGGCTTGTTGGTCAAGGAAATGAGTTTAAGAAAGAGGCGGTACATGAAATGTACCTCAAATTCGCTGAGAACTTCGATCTTCAAAAAGGCGGGAACAACCGTGCTCCTAAATTTCCAATGCCCGTGGTTTATGAATTTCTGCTGAAGGAAGCTCACATCAACCAAAATGAGGAAGCTCTTGAGCATGTAAAGCGAACTCTAGATCATATAGCTTTGGGAGGGATTTATGATCAGTTAGGTGGTGGTTTCACCCGCTATTCAACCGACATGGATTGGTTTGTGCCCCATTTTGAAAAAATGCTCTATGACAATGGTCAACTCGTAAGCCTTTATGCCCATACCTATCAAACTACCAAAAAAGAGCTATACAAAGAGATTGTTTACCATACCATAGATTGGCTGGAAAGAGAAATGACCTCATCTGAAGGTGGCTTTTACTCCGCACTGGATGCAGACAGCGAAGGAGAAGAAGGCAGGTTCTACCTATGGACCGTTCAGGAGTTTCTAGATTTGCTCGGGCCTGATGCTGAGTTGATGCTAGACTACTACAACATCACCTCCGGCAATTGGGAACCTGGTAAAAACATTCCTTTCAGATCAGGTTCTGATGAAGAATTTGCTAAGACCAATGGACTGGA
>JABXIP010000263.1 GCA_013373005.1 Cytophagia bacterium
ATCAGATCACCTTCTTTAATTTTTCCCTGCTCCCAAGCCTCGCTCATGGCAATGGGAATAGAAGCCGCTGTGGTGTTTCCGAGTCTCATAATGTTATTGAAAACTTTATCACCAGTAAGTCCGAACTGAGATTGAACATAGTTGCTGATTCTAAGATTCGCCTGGTGTGGAACCAACAAGTCAATATCCTCAGGTTGATAGCCGTTTTTTTCTAATGCCTCTTTAATTACCTGACTGAAACGAACAACCGCATGCTTAAAGACTGTGTTACCATTCATGGTGAGGTTGAAGGTTTTTCCTTCCAGTAATTCTTGCGATAGCCTTACTTTTCTACTAGAGCCTGGGTCGCGAACGTATAGTTCTTCGGCATAATCACCATCGGCATGAAGGTGAGTAGATAAAATTCCTTTTTGATCATCCGTAGCCTGAAGAATTGCAGCCCCTGCACCATCGGCAAAAATCACTGAGCTAGATCTGCCTTCGGTAGATTTATCCAATGCAGATGATTGAATTTCTGCGCCAACCACTAAAATGGTTTTGTACATGCCGGTTTTAATGAACTGGTCGGCAATAGACAAGGCGTAAATAAAGCCTGAACATGCATTTCGGATATCCAGAGCACCAATGCCTTGTAATCCCAGCTCCCTTTGAAGTAATACACCCGAACCTGGGAAGAAATAGTCTGGGGTGATGGTTGCAAAAACAATGAAGTCAATTTCCTTAACATCCATATTGGCTCTTTCAAGAGCCATGTGAGTGGCTCTGGTAGCCATGTTGGAAACAGTGTCTTTATCAGGATTGAACCATCTTCGTTCTTCAATACCGGTTCGTTCAACAATCCACTCATTGTTGGTATCCATTATCTTTTCAAGGTCAGCGTTTTTGACCACTTTCTCCGGAACATAATGCCCCAGACCGACAATTTTCGAATTTTTCACAGGTGATGCGTTTTGTTTAAGAAATGCCGAAATCCTCCATTTCGGTTGTTAACTCCCTTTCGGTGGCGGCCAATTTACATAAATTAGTCTAATGTGAATTCGTCCAAAACTCATTCAAGATTTAGGATTCTATAGGGAACGAATGGAAAGTGCGTTATCTCTAACATTTTTGATGAATAGCTGGTTGGGGTTAAAAAATTAGCGTAAGATTGATGTTTGTAAAATCGGAAACATCACTGAAACTTATTCGTAACAGAGTTCGGGAGTAGTTCGAGTTAAATGAATAAAAACGGGATTTATTATTTTCTGGCGCTTGCCATTCTCTCGATATACAGCTGTGGTCATGAGAAGGAAGAATTAACAGCCGATGAGGTTATCGAAAGGGCTGTTAAGCAACATGGAGGAGAGAGGTATGACAACATGGAGGTTCAATTTGACTTCAGGAACCGTCACTATCGGGCTAAAATAAGCAACGGAGAATATGTTTATGAAAGAACTTTCAAGTCGGAAAGTGGCTGGGTGACTGATGTGTGGTCTAATAAGAAGTTCAAAAGAATGATTGATGAGAAAGAGATTCAACTCAATCGGGAAGATTTAGAAACCTACCGTTCTTCAACCAATTCTGTTATCTATTTTGCTTTACTGCCTTTTGATCTGGATGATCCTGTTGTGAATCGTCAGTTAATGAGATCTGTTGAGATTAATAATGAACCTTATTATAAGGTGGAAATAACTTATGGAGAAAGAGGGGGAGGTAAAGAAGACTTTGAAAGTGCTTATGTGTATTGGATTCATAAGGAAAACTTCACAATGGATTATCTGGCCTATTCCTTCAATATCAATGGAGGAGGAGTAAGGTTTAGAGAGGCTTACAACCCTAGAGAGGTGGAAGGAATAAGGTTCCAAGACTACAGAAACTATACAATTGATGAGGACTATCCTGCACAGGAACTTGACTATGCTTTTTCTACAGGCAAGCTGAAATTGGTCTCAGATATTAAGTTAGAGAATATTAAGGTTAATCTGGCTCAGCCAGATTAACTAAAGAGTGTCAGGTTGCCAAACTGATTGGCAGGTGGTACCTTTTTCCATAAATCTGCACTATCAAAATTGGCATCTGCCAGTTTCGGGTTAACAGTGTAGCTCATCAATGGCTCATTATTGAAGGGTACCACATACTCTAGAATGCTTTCTGAAGTATTGGCCTCATTCAGCCATTCAACCAACAAATCATCATTTAGAATAGCAGGCATTCTTGCCGAAACATCACTTACATCAGTATTTGCTTTGGTGGTGAGCATCATAAAAGTGTTCACCTGTTCGCCTTCTTCGGTTTCAAAAGCATCCCATATTCCGGCAATACTGAAGAGAGAATTATTTTGGAGATAGAATCTATAGGGTACCTGCTCTTTCTTGCCAACATCTTTCCAGCAATAAAAGCTATCAGCAGGAATTATACACCTTTGATGTCTCAGGCTTTTCTTTTGAGAAATCTTGCTCAAAATATCTTCAACAGGAGCGAAAAGCAATTTTTGACTTACTCCTTTGCTTTTTGCGAAAGATGGATGAATTCCCCAGTGGTAATAACTTAGAACATCCGGGTCTGCACTGGTAACAATTGGAAGTAAGTGGGTGGGCTGTGCGTTATAGGTGCCTTGATGGTTTTCAGGGATTTCGACACTAAAGTGATCTTTAATAAGCTGTACCTCTGAAGCAATGGAGTAGTTGGGGAGCATTTAGTCGGTCTAATAATTGAACCAAGGTCGGTAAAAAAGCTGTTTGTATCAAATTGTCGATTGGTTGTTTAAAAATAAAACAGACCATTAGTCAAACTTGCCCATTTGGGCGTTTATTCTAATCGCTTTAATTTGAATATAGATTGTTTTAAAACTATTTTTGGGACTCAAATTTTGAACAAGCAATATGGCTGAAATCGTAAGAATGCCGAAGATGAGTGACACTATGGAAGAAGGTGTCATTGCTGTTTGGCATAAAAAAGTTGGTGATAAAGTAGAATCTGGAGAGTTGATGGCTGAGATTGAAACAGATAAGGCCACCATGGACTATGAGTCATTCAATGAAGGTACGGTATTGTACCTGGGAGCAGAAGAAGGAGAAGCTGTAGCGGTAAATGGAATCCTTGCTATCGTAGGTAGCGATGGAGAAGATTACAAAGCCCTTTTGAACGGAAATGGTTCGGCTCCTGCAGAAAAGAAAGAAGAAGCACCAAAAGAAGAGAAGTCGG
The DNA here is from genome assembly GCA_013373005.1 of Cytophagia bacterium. Taxonomy (GTDB): domain Bacteria; phylum Bacteroidota; class Bacteroidia; order Cytophagales; family Cyclobacteriaceae; genus Roseivirga. The sequence goes on from JABXIP010000263.1 coordinate 3,184, forward strand.
CTCCGGCTGAGAAGATAGATACTAGCAGCATTAATGCTGAGATTGTAAGAATGCCGAAGATGAGTGACACCATGGAAGAAGGTGTTATTGCTGCTTGGCATAAGAAGGTTGGTGATACTGTAGAGTCCGGTGAATTGATGGCTGAGGTTGAGACCGACAAAGCCACAATGGAATACGAGTCTTACAATGATGGAACGGTTCTATACCTTGGAGCAAAAGAGGGTGAATCTGTAAAAGTGAATGGTATTCTTGCCATTGTAGGCGAAACAGGTGCTGATTACGAAGCCCTGATTAAAGCAGATGAGCAAGGTGGTGATAGTGATACCACTGTTGAGGAGTCTGTTCCGGTTGAAGAAGCTAAAACGGAAACTGCGGCAAGCGCTAGTGCATCCACTGCTGCTATTGCAGAAAGTTCTGCCGCGTCTTCTAATGGTAGATTAAAGGCTTCTCCATTAGCTAAAAAACTAGCTGAAGAAAAAGGTATCAACCTCAACCAGGTTCAAGGATCTGGAGATGGAGGAAGAATTGTAAAAAGAGATATAGAAAACTTTGTTCCTTCTGCACTACCTGCAGCCCCTGCTCAGGCAGCTTCTGCAGCACAGGCGGCTCCAGCCATAGCCTTACCTAAGGTGGTGGGTGAAGAAAGCTTTGAAGAAATGAGAGTGAGCCAGATGCGTAAGACTATCGCTAAGCGATTGGCTCAAAGCAAGTTCACTGCTCCTCACTTCTACTTAACCATGGAAATCAACATGGATAAGGCTATTGAAGCAAGAAAAAGCATGAACGAAATTTCTCCGGTGAAGATTTCATTCAACGATATGGTAATCAAAGCTGCGGCTGTAGCATTGAGACAACATCAGATGGTGAATGCTTCCTGGTTGGAAGATAAAATCAGAATAAACCATCACGTACATATTGGGGTGGCAGTAGCTGTTGATGAAGGGCTTTTGGTTCCAGTAGTTCGTTTTGCTGACAATAAGCCTTTGTCTCATATTTCAGCCGAGGTGAAAGAATTAGGTGGAAAAGCGAAAAGCAAAAAGCTTCAGCCAGAGGAGATGCAAGGCAATACTTTTACTATTTCAAACCTTGGAATGTTTGGTATAGAAGAGTTTACGGCTATCATTAACCCACCAGATTCATGTATTATGGCTGTTGGAGGAATTAAGGAAACCGCCATAGTGAAAGATGGTCAATTGACTATCGGTAACATTATGAAGGTAACCTTGTCTTGCGATCACCGTGTAGTAGATGGAGCGGTTGGTTCGGCCTTCTTACAAACCTTTAAGAGTTTGCTGGAAGATCCGGTGAGATTATTAGTTTAAATTGAAATATACGTCCCGCTTCATGCGGGACGATTTGTTTATAAGCATATCAGAAATGACAAAGATAAAATCGACAACAGTCTTAGCTGTTAAACACAATGGATCTATTTCCATAGGAGCGGATGGTCAGGCTACCATGGGAAATACAGTGGCTAAAAGTAATGTAAAGAAGATCAGAAAGCTGCAAGATGGTAAGATCGTAACAGGCTTTGCAGGTTCTACTGCCGATGCCTTTACATTACTTGAACGCTTCGATGAAAAACTCAATTCTTATGGAGGGAATATGAAGCGTGCCGCCATTGAATTGGCCAAAGACTGGCGAATGGATAGGTATCTTCGAAAACTAGAGTCAATGTTGATTGTAGTCGATAAGGAGGATATTCTAATTCTATCAGGAACTGGTGACGTTTTAGAACCAGATAATGGTATTGCAGCGATTGGTTCAGGAAGTATGTATGCACAAGCGGCCGCCCAAGCCCTGACGAAGCACGCTCCACAGCTTGATAGCAAAGAAATTGTAGAAGAAAGCTTAAAAATTGCTGCTGACATCTGTATTTATACCAATAGTAATTTGATAATTGAGAGAATTGGTTAATTTTGACATTCAGAAAAGGGTCAACTTTTTCTGAAATCGCCAACAACACCTGTCATTTTCTAACACTCTGGGACACACTCAGTGTTGAGTGCGTTTGTGCTTTTAATGGTTATGAAAATGAAACTACTAGGTAAAATTTCAATTCTATTCTCTCTATTACTCATATGTGCGTCTTGCGTAGAGTCTCCAATTGTTGCATATCCGGAGGCTTCTGAAGGAAGATTGTTACTGGGAGCTAATGTTCACTTGGGAAATGGTGAAGTAGTTGAAAATGCTGCATTAGGAGTTAAAGATGGATACGTGACTCTTTTGGCTGATGATGCCTTGGAGCAACTTGATTTAAGAAAATTTCAAGTTGATAGACTAGGATCGCAGTATCATGTTTACCCTTTTAAGAAAATTGAAGGAGGTAACTCCGGAATTGTTTTAGCAAGAGCTGATGCAGAGCCTATTAATATTGCTATTAGAGACCAAGAGGTGGAAAAATGTATCACAATAGGTTGTGAAGCTCAGCTTCTAATTTGTTATGGTAGCATTCAAGACGCCAGCAAATTCAGAGTTGACTATGTTTTAATGGGTAATGAAAAAGTGACCATTTTGAAGCAGAGTGACTATGCCGTAGATATGAAACCGAATTAAAAATAAGTCTGATCATATACTTAAAAGGCCGCTATGATTTCATAGCGGCCTTTTTATTTATATACTTTCTGAAATAGCTTTCTTGATTAAAGCCCCTGTTTCTACAATGTCCTCATTGCTGATATTGATAGGGGGAGCCAGTCTGAAACTCTCAGGGCAGGAGAGGAACCAGAAGGTGATCACTCCTTTCTCCAGACATTTATGAACAATCTTTTGTACTAGTTCAGCATTTTCAAATTCAACGGCCAGCATCAATCCCTTTCTCCGAATTTGCTTAATGGCAGAGTGAGCAATGGCTTCCTCTAGCAATTGTCCCTTATGCTCTACCTGTTCCAGCATGTTTTCTTCCTGAATGGCCTGCAGATTTGCCCAAGCTGCTGCACAAACTACAGGATGTCCTCCAAAAGTGGTAATATGACCAAGGTTAGGGTCATGAGTGAGCAAGTTCATTTTTTCATAGGATGAAATGAATGCACCAATTGGCATTCCGCCTCCTAAACCTTTAGCCAAGGCTAAAATATCGGGAACCACTCCGTAGTGCTCGAAGGCAAACATTTTACCCGTTCTGCCAATGCCAGTTTGTATTTCATCATAGATAAGCTGTGCTCCGGTTTCATTGCATTTCTTTCTCAAAGCTTCATGAAACTCCTGAGTTCCAATTCTTACACCGGCATCTCCCTGAATGGGCTCCACCAAAACCGCTGCAGTCTTCTCAGTGATTGTGTCAAGATCTACCAACTTGTTAAAGTGAATGAACTTTACATCTGGAATTAGTGGTCTATACCTATACTTTTTGGTTTCGTTGCCTGAAACGCTTAAAGATCCATGTGTGCTGCCATGGTAAGACTTGTGGCAAGAAATCAACTCGGTTCTTCCCGTAACTCTCTTCGCTAATTTCAGTGCTCCTTCAATTGCCTCAGTTCCGCTATTCACGAAGTATGTACAGTCGAGTGAGGGAGGAAGGAGTTTAGCTAGTTCATTGGCAAGTCCATTTTGTGCATCCTGAATAAATTCACCATAAGCCATTACATGCAGGTATTTGTCTACCTGGTCTTTGATGGCTTGAACCACCTTAGGGTGTCTATGGCCGATATTGGTGACAGCGATTCCCGAAATCAGGTCGTAGTATTTCTTTCCATCCTTATCGAAAATGTAAGAGCCTTCGGCATAGTCTACATCAATAGTCAGAGGAAAAGGTGATGTCTGAGCAACGTGCTTGAGGAAGATTTCCTTTGGATCCATATGCGAAATTAATCAAGTTCTTATTATCCAATTGTGCTTATCTGTTAGTTTTGATAAATGTTGATGGATAAAGGATTTTCTACTATTGAGAAGCACTATTTATGGAGCTTACTAGCGGTTCTTGTCTTTGCCTTTTTCTATCAGCTAGGTATCTACCCACTTTTTCAGGAAGAGCCCAGAAGAGGGCTTATTGCTTTGGAGATGATGCATCGGGAGAATCTTTGGGTGCCAACCCAAACCGGTGATTTGTATTTGCGCAAACCCCCCCTTTATAATTGGGTATTAATCTTGGCCTATAAAATCTTTGGTGAGAATGAGTTTGCCACTCGATTTTTCTCTGTTTTGAGTCACCTTATTCTGGGCGGAATTACTTTTTTCTTTTCCAGAAAATACCTCGGTCAGATGGCTGCAGTACTGATTTCTGTTAGCTATTTGTTGAGTGCCGATATTCTGGTTTATTTCAGTACTCTAGGAGAAATTGATCTGTTTTATGCACTTGTAACCGGGTCTTCCTTATTCCTAATATTCCACTATGGTGAGAAAAGGCAGTTATACAATCTATTCATTTCGGTTTATATATTAACCGCGATAGGTTTTCTGACCAAGGGCTTGAGTTCCCTTCCTTATACTGCCATTAGTCTATTGGTATACTTTATCTGGAATAGAGATTTTAAGAGATTGTTCTCAATATCTCATATCAGTGGTATTTTTGTTTTCACACTAATTCTTTTCGGGTATTTCTATCAATATAGCAGATATGAGGAGTTGAGCGGCTGGTGGACGACTCTATACTCCGAGTCGGCTGACAAAGCTACCGGTGGAGGTTTTGGAGAGTGGATAAGTCACTTCATTTCCTTTCCAATTGATACCATAAAGAACCTGATTCCCGCTGCCATAGCATTGCCTCTTCTGTTTTCAAAGACAGTCTTGTTAGACTTAAGAAAAAACAGAGTGGTATGGTATTCCCTATTGGTTTTTGTCTCTAACTTTTTAGTCTATTGGTTGTCTACTGAAGGCAGATCGCGCTATATATATCCCATTTTTCCGTTCGCTTGTATAGTGTTGATATACGTTTGTTTGAACTCTGCAAAGCTATGGAAGGAGACTTATTTGAAAGTATGGGCTTATGTGTCGGTAGGAATAATGTTGCTAAGTTTTGCCGCAATTCCTTTTATTTCTTCACTTGAGATCATTGACGGGCAATGGGTCATTAGTATTGTAGGTATCATTTTAATGGCTACTGCACTGGTTCTGCTTTTGAGAAAAAAGGTAAGGCCTTATTTGATTTTGCTAGGAGCACTGACTGTTTTGAAGTTTGGTTTTTCGGCCATTGTTCCACAAACCAGAGAGAGAGCAACTGGTGCAGCAGAGGATAAGACACTTGGTATTGAAATAGCAGAGATTACTCAAGGTGAGCCACTGCATCGTTTCGGAGATGTTAGAATGTCTTACACCATAGTATTCTATCTGGAAAGAGATAGGGGAGATGTACTTTACCAGACCGATAGCTACACCAAAGGCTATTACTTCTGTTATACCGATGATCTTCCCAATTCAGGTTATGAGGTGGTAGAAGAGTTTCATTATCATGAAGAGCCTATCTTCCTCATTCGTTTAGAGGAATAAAAAAATCCCGAACCAAAGGAACGGGATTTATATCTAATGTGAGAAAGGTTTACTTTCTGCTAATTACACGCTTAGCTGCTTTTACAATGTTCTCGGCATCTACTCCGTACTTCTTCATCAGTTCTTCCGGAACACCACTTTCACCGAATGAATCGTTGACAGCCACCATTTCTAATGGAGCTGGGTGATTTAGAGCAAGGGTTTGTGCTACACTATCACCAAGACCACCATTCATTTGATGCTCTTCTGCAGTAACTACACAACCTGTCTTAGCAACTGATTTCAAAATGGCATCAACATCCAGCGGTTTAATGGTATGGATATTAATTACCTCAGCACTGATTCCTTCTTTCTCTAAAGCTTCTTCAGCTAAAATTGCTTCCCAGACTAAGTGGCCAGTAGCGAAGATAGTTACATCAGAACCTTCGATTAAATGAAGTGCTTTGCCAATCTCGAACTTCTGATCTTCTGGAGTGAAAATTGGCACTTTAGGTCTACCGAAACGCAAGTAAACCGGGCCATGGTGGTCGGCAATGGCGATGGTTGCTGCTTTAGTCTGATTGTAATCACACGGGTTGATTACGGTCATGTTTGGCAACATCTTCATCATTCCTATGTCTTCCAGTATTTGGTGAGTTGCACCATCTTCTCCCAATGTCAAACCTGCATGAGAAGCGCAAATCTTAACGTTCTTATCAGAATAAGCAATTGACTGGCGAATTTGATC
>JABXIP010000292.1 GCA_013373005.1 Cytophagia bacterium
AAACCGGGAGAAGGTTATGAATACTCCAACACCAATTACCTACTGATTGCCGAGCTAATTCAAAAGGTAACAGGAGGCAGCGAGTTCGAGTACATCAAAAAAGTAATTCTTGACCCTTTGGGACTCAAAAACACCTTTGGTTCAATCAATGAAGTCAATCTGGACGATGTTATGAGTGGCTATTATGTGGGTTATCCTCACGATTTAAAGGAGGAGCAGCTCAGCGGCCTCTTCCTCGCTACGGCTGAAGATTTAGGCACCTTCTTGCGTGCCTTGAATGATGGTTCCGTTTTTGAAGACGGAGAACAAGAAATCTACTCTTCCATTTACACTTATGGACATACCGGATTGATTCCCGGCTATCAGACTGTGGCGCGCTACCACCAAGACATTGATGCGGTAGTGATTCAGTTCACCAACACAGTCAATTTTGAAGGCTACAACTGGGATATCTCAATGATCATCTATAACCGGGTTGTGAAGATTTTGAGGAGAAAGAGTTCATAATAAATAGTCTAGCTTCGTTTTCTAAAACCTTCAACCCCTAAAGGGATGCTTAAGAAGCTAAATCATTCACCCTTCAACATTCTTCATTCAACATCACCAATTTCCCCTACCTTTGTGGCATGCCCATAGAATTCACCCGAAATGAGAATATAGGAAGCCAGCCAAACAACCCATTACATGGCGTAAAGCTAGCCGACATACTCAGTCATTTAGTGGCAGAACTTGGCTGGAAAGAGATGGCCAGGGAAGTAAACATCAATTGCTTCAAGAGCAACCCAACAGTTAAGTCTAGCCTTAAATTTCTAAGGAAAACACCTTGGGCAAGAGAAAAAGTGGAGCAGCTTTACCTTAAAGTAACCAACGTCTGATATGTCTGAAAAACACCAACCCAAGGAAGAAAGGGGTGCTTTTGGAAAAGCCTGGGAAGACCAGAAAAAGCAAGCTAAAAAGCATCACACCAAACCCTCTTCTAAAACTAAGTTGCACCCTCGCAATCCACACAATGCTCCTTACGACTTAGATCTATTGGTGAAGACCGTTCCGGAGCTAGAGGCCTATCTTACTTTGAATGTAAAAGGAGAAAAAACCGTAAAATTTGCAGAACCTCAAGCGGTTTTATTGCTCAACAAAGCACTTCTTTTAGCCCATTATGACATCAGCTGGTGGCAAATTCCTGAAGGCTTTTTATGCCCTCCTGTCCCGGGCCGTGCAGACTATATTCACTATATAGCCGACTTATTGGCCGGTAGTAATTTTGGCAAGCAACCGATCGGTAAAAAAATCACCTGTCTCGATATAGGCGTTGGTGGTAATTGCATTTACCCAATCATTGGCACGCATGCTTATGGTTGGAATTTCATTGGTAGTGATACCGATACCAGAGCCAAAAAATCCGCTACAGACATTGTAGCCAATAATAAAAGGCTCAAGGGAAAAGTAGAGATCAAACTTCAACCCAATATGAAGGACATTCTTTACGGCATCATTGACCATACTACCAAGGTTGATATAGTCATTTGCAACCCTCCCTTTCATGCTTCAAGAGAAGAAGCCAAAGAAAGCTCACTGCGAAAACAGAGTAACCTACAAAAGAAAGCCGTGAAAGAGACAGTATTGAATTTTGGTGGCAAAGGCGGTGAACTCTGGTGCGAAGGTGGCGAAAGAAGGTTCGTAAGTGACCTGATTAGAGAGAGTAAGAAGTTTGCCCAAAACTGCTTTTGGTACTCTACATTGGTTTCAAAACAGTCGAATCTAAAGGCCTTTCAAGATGCTCTGGAATACAACAAGGCTACTGAAATTAGAACGATTGCGATGAGCCAAGGGAACAAGTCTAGCCGCATTCTTGCCTGGACTTTTATGGATACCGAACAGAAAAAGGCCTGGAGAGCTGAGAGGTGGAAGCAGTAAATTATCAAAACCCAAGCTCCAAATTCCAAGACTTTTTATTGCTAAAAGTAACTTCCTTGTAAGTCGCACATCTATGAAATTCTGCCCACCGATGTATGCACGGACACTCCTCCTTGGCGATTTTAAACTCATTTATAGGTGTACAAAGATTAATCAATTACCCTTTAACATTCACAATTCTTGAAAAGTCAACCTCAAATCATCTAAACTTCAACACTTCCAAACCTCAACACATCCCAAATCCTTACATTTTCCTAAATTCAGGCCATGGAAGTGAAGGAAATAAACGGATTTGAGCACATACCCTATTCTCATGTGCATTATGAGCATGAGGAAATGATCGAGCGAAGCCAAAAGTTCTACGACTGGCTGGAAACCCGCAGATCGGTTCGTGACTTTTCAGATAAGCCTATTCCGAAGGGAGTAATCGAAAACATCATCAGATCGGCTTCCACTGCGCCCTCAGGAGCTCACAAGCAGCCTTGGACATTCTGTGTGGTGAGCAACCCGGAAATAAAGAAGCAGATTCGAGAAGCAGCCGAAAAAGAAGAGTATGAAAGCTACAACAAGCGCATGAGCGAAGAATGGCTGGAAGACCTGAAGCCAATGGCCACCGACTGGCACAAACCTTTTTTGGAAGTTGCTCCTTACCTGATTATCGTATTCAAAAGGGCTTTTGAATATGATGCTGATGGCAAAAAGCATCAAAACTATTATGTGAATGAGTCTGTTGGTTTGGCGGCCGGAATGCTCATTACCGCCATCCACGATGCCGGTTTGGTAACCCTCACCCATACGCCAAGCCCAATGAACTTCCTTCAGAAGATTCTTGACAGACCGGATAATGAACGAGCCTTTCTTCTACTTCCTGTGGGTTATGAGGCTGATGAAGTATTTGTACCTAACAATCGTAGAAAAGACCTTGAAGAGGTGGCAGTATTCTATGAATAGACTACTCTGCCTTTTACTGGTCCTTAGCTTGGGCGTTCAAACTGCTCAGGCACAACGATATTCCAAAAGGCAGATTAAGAAAGACCTGCAGGAGCTTCCGGGCTTTGAAAATGCCTTTATTGGTTTCCTGCTAGTTGATCCTGAAAAGAAGAAGCCCATTTACGAGCAGTATGCCGACAAGCATATGACTCCGGGTTCCACCACCAAGCTCTTCACCATTTATGGAGCAATGAACCAGCTGCCGGAAGTACTCCCAGCTTTGGAATACATCACTAAAGGTGACTCCCTGATTTTCTGGAGCACTGGTTATCCGCTCACTTTGCATCC
>JABXIP010000103.1 GCA_013373005.1 Cytophagia bacterium
AAAAGCTTGACCTGAAAGACCTGATGGATGGCTATGAAAGCATTGCCAGGGCCTTCCCTGATAACCACATTAGCATTGTGCATGGCAAAATGAAGCCGCAGGACAAGGACTTTGAAATGCAGCGCTTTGTGAAGCATGAAACTCAGATTATGGTGGCTACCACCGTTATCGAAGTAGGAGTAAATGTGCCGAATGCCTCGGTAATGGTGATAGAAAATGCAGAGCGTTTCGGTTTGGCGCAGTTGCACCAGTTGCGTGGACGTGTAGGCCGTGGAGCGGACCAGTCTTATTGTATTCTGATGACGGATTATAAGCTGAGCAAGGAAGCGCGCATCCGCATAGACACCATGGTGAAAACCAATAATGGTTTTGAAATTGCCGATGTTGACCTCAGGCTCCGTGGCCCTGGAGACATTACAGGCACTCAGCAAAGTGGTGTGCTGGATCTGCTGATTGGAGACATTTCCAAAGACACCAAAATACTTCAGGCAGCCCGCAATGCCGCCAGTGACATTCTGGAAGCCGATCCCGAGCTCAGCTTAGACCAGAACCGTAACATTTTGAGACATATTAAATCCCTCAAGAAGACTACCGTGAATTGGGGGAGGATTAGTTGAGCTTGAGCTAACTTGATTTTATTTATTTTCCATATTTTAGAATAACATGGAAAGCCTGAATCTGAATTGTACCTTTGCAACATGTATTATAGGCGAAAACTAATCCTAGCGACTTTAGAGGAATTTGGAGGAAAATTGAATCATACAAATCTCCAGAAAATACTTTTTTTGATTACACGAAATCAGGAAAAAAAAGCCTTTGACTTTGTTCCTTATAAATACGGCTGTTTTTCTTTTCAGGCCAATCAAGATATGTCTACACTAACTAAGTATAATCTAGTTCGCTCAGAAACAGTTGCTAATACATCCAATTGGGTTCTGACGGATGAGGGTTTGAACTTTTATTCTCAGCTGAAAAAGCAAGATCAATCTGCAATAAGACTTGTAAAAAGAGAGATTTCCAATTTTTCCCAAAGAGACTTAATAAGGCACACATATATAAAGTACCCATACTACGCGTCCAAAAGTCAAATTGCCTCAGAGATACTGAATAAGGCTGAAATGGAGGCCGTTGAAAAACAAAAAAGAAATTTGAGTGAGGCCAAATTCTTCACAATTGGCTACGAGGGTATCAGTTTGGAAACATACTTGAATAAATTGATAATTAATGATATTCGACTTCTTTGCGATGTAAGAAAGAACTCGCTTAGTATGAAATATGGATTCTCCAAATCTCAGTTGAAGAATGCATGTCAAAGTATTGGAATTAAGTATATACATATACCAGAATTAGGAATCGAATCTGAAAAGCGTCAAGAGCTTGAGTCAATGTCGGATTACAATCAATTGTTTGAAGATTATGAAAACACTACCTTAATCGAGAATAAGGAATCTATTGACTACTTATTTCAACTAACCAAGGAATACCAAAGAGTAGCGATTACCTGCTTCGAGAAAGAAGTATGCATGTGTCATCGGGGAAGGGTTTTAAATGCCCTTAAGAGCTTACCCCACTGGGATATGCAATACAAGAATTTATAAATGACACGCAAAAAAATACTTTTAACAGTAACCACATACCCTCTACCTTCAAGAAGTTATGACGAGCTAGTCTGTACGGCCGGAATTCTTGAAAATGGAGAATGGATAAGGATTTACCCTGTACCATTATCTTTCCTTCTGAGACAAAGAGCATCTGGAGATCAGAAATTATCAAAGTACACCTGGATGGAATTGGACTTGAAAAGAAGAACTGATGATTTTAGGCCGGAGAGTTATTCACCTAAGAACTATGACTTCAGAGATTTAAACCTATCATCTTGGATTGATACCAAGCAAAATTGGTTCTTGAGGAAATCATTGTGTCTTAAAAATGTCTATACAAATCTTAAAGAGCTGATCAATGACTCAAAAGCTCCTAAAAACAAATCACTTGCAACATTTAAACCGACCACGGTAATCAAATTGGAGATAGAAGAAGATGACCCGGAATGGAAGAGTGAATGGAAAGAGCTTAGAAAGCAAGGTGATTTGTTTTCTCAGGATAAGGAACCCGAAATACTAATACCCAAAATCCCATTCAAATTCTACTATCGATTCACAGATGATTCTGGAAAATCGAGTCGTCTGATGATAGAAGACTGGGAAATAGGTCAGCTTTATTGGAACTGCTTAAGAAGTGCCAATGGCGACAAAACCATAGCCCTTAGTAAGGTAAGAGAGCGTTACGAAGAGGAATTCATTAATAAAAAGGAGCTTTATTTCTTTTTAGGCACAACAAAACAATGGCATACAAGAAGAGCGACTAACCCATTCGTAATTATAGGTGTCTTTTACCCCAAGAAAGAATCTCAGATGAGACTCTTTTAACTACTTTACCACCTCCACAAGTAACTCGCTTTAAAGAAGAATCCCTGAGCGGTGTTGAGGTAGTTATCGCTAGGCTGATAGTCGGTGCCTGTCCAGCGTACTTTCTCGTAGACAGAACCCCAGCCCAAGTGCACCACGGTACCCGGAATGTAGGTGAAACTCACCAGGAAGTTCGGGCTTAAAACCTTGCTCAAACTATTGTATTGGGCAATTCCACGGAAGAAGAGGTATTTGTTCATCTGGTAAATCAATCGGCCACGGGCAATATGAATATCATAGTACTTATCGTCTGTTGCTTCGCTGTAAAGTGAGGCAAAGCGGTGGGTAAAATCCATACTGAATTTATCTGAAGCCTGTATATTCAATGTAGCTCCAATACGTTTGCCATATCCCTGCTCTGCAGTTGGGTAGTAGGTTCCATTGTCCCAGTCGTAATTCACTCGGAAAAAGATTCTCTTAGTAATCTGCGAACTGGCATTCAGGCTGATGCTTCCATCATTAAACTCTTGCCCCTGATAAATTTCTGAAGATCGGTCGGCAGAAATAGCAAGGCGCGTGTTTCTAGGTAGAGTAGCAGCCAGCTGCACGTAAATCACATGCTCGTTCAGTCCACTGGGTTTGTCTTTGGTGAGTGAAGTATAGAGTGTCGGGTCAATCCTTTTCACCAGTCCATTACCTTTAGGGAATATCTTTGGGTTCAGACTCAGAGTAGCTCTGCTAATTCCGGTTCTGGTGACATATCCCACACCTGAGCTAAAATCCTGGCCGATATCCAGCACACTAAAGGAACCATTAAAGCTCCTGGTGTTCTTGGAGACACCAATGTACATGGAGCCGGCATTGTTCAAATGACCGCCACCTAAAACGGCCTTATTTTCAGCATACAAATAGTGACCTGAAACCTGATAAGCCTCTTTGAATCGGTACTGACCATCGAAGCCATAGACATTGTTACTTCCGCCATTCTGCATTCGGCTGGTGCCTAAAAGACCCACGTAGCTGTCCTGAGTCAGTGACCTCATGTATCTCATCACTGCAACATCGGCCGTGTTATCTCCGAGCCCGGGAATGGCTGGGTTAATCCTGTCGTCACGGTCTACAGCGTAAATCGTTGAGATAATGTTCTTGTCGCCTATTTTCCCAGTAAGTTTGGTGGCAAACTTTGGAGTAACAATAGACCTTGAATTGACCGCCATTTGCACAGGTTGGAATCCACCTGTTCCGGCAAAGTTGAAATTCTCATTTCCCTCAAGGAAGAATGGTCTTCTTTCAGGATAGTTTACCGGAAACCTCTGGTTCACCTCTACTTGCTGAGCATCAGATTCTACCTGGCTGAAGTCGGGGTTAATGGTAGCATCGAAAACCAGCTCCGAGGTTATTCCGATTTTAGTGGTAAGGCTAGGTTCAAAGTCTGACTCTGTCACATATTCGCCATTGACATGTGACTTGTTAACTCCGTAAGTAATGGCAGGAAGAACTTCCACTAATCTTGATTTTCTAACGCCATCGTATTGCAGAGGCATCATTTGGGTGAGGAAGGCAAAACCTCTGGCCGGATCTAGCGGAGGAAAAGTGCCTTGCGTTGAGAAACGGCTAATCTTTCTTTCGAAGATTACACCCATTTCCACCTGACCATCATCAGACTTATATCGGATGCTTTTGAAAGGGATTTTCACCTCCACCACATAACCATCATCTACAATTTTGGCTGCACTATAAAAGATCAGGTCAAGGCCAATGTCTTCCTTTCCTGCTGCATATCGGGTATCCATTTGAATACCATTCGGATTTACATAAATACCGTAAAGCGACTGGCCACTGTTGAAAGAATCGAGGTTGATACAGATCCAGTCATCGGCTCCAATTTTATCGCGGGCAGCAATGGACGTTTTAATTTCGTTGGGATCGTCAAAGCACTTGAAAGCGAAGTAGAGATTGTCTTCATCATGCGCCATGTAGGCGATGGTTTTATAAGGCATCTCCTTGGCAAAGTCGGGCACGAAATTCTTATAACCGGTAACCTGAGGAGCTTTTTGCCAGATGTCATCATCTAAAACTCCGTCTATTTTGGGTGGAGCATCTGCTTTC